>JANXLW010000469.1 GCA_025354965.1 Betaproteobacteria bacterium | reverse complement strand
CGCCAGACCCAGAGCCAGGCCGGCGAGGGCGCCCAAGGTGGTCCAGGCGGCACCTTCATAGGCCACCACGGCGAGTATTTGGCGTCGGGTCAGGCCCAGGTGGGCCAGCAGACCGAACTCTTTGCGCCGGGCCAGCACCTGTGCGCTAAAGCTTGCCGCTACGCCAAAAAGACCGATGCCGATGGCCACCGCCTGCAGCCAGTAGGTGACGGCAAAACTGCGGTCGAAGATTTTGAGCGAGGTTGCGCGGATCTGTCGGGAGGTGCCAAATTCGAGCAACTGCCCCGCGCCTTCGCTGGAAGCGTCGGCCAGCTTGCGCAGCGCTTGCTGCACCCGTTCTGTCTCCACGCCCGGACTGAGCCAGAGTGCCAGGTCATTGGCGCGCCGGTCACCCGTGAGTTGCTGGAAGGCACGCTTGTCGATAGCGATGGCGCCCGACTGGCGGGCATAGTCGCGCCAGACTCCAGCGACAAAAAATGCTGCGCCTTGTGACGGAGCCGACGCTCCCAGTGCCTGGAATGCGGCTGTCAGCGGGGGTAACACCTTGCCCGCGGCAGCGCCGTGCAGGTCAACCACGGCCTCGCTGACATAGATGCCAATCTGCCCGGCTGGCACCGCCAGGGGATCATCGATAAGCGGCAGGTTGCGCGCCGGGTTATCGAGCTCGCGGGCGATCAACGCCACGGCCGGCCGGGCCGGGTCCAGCAGCAGCGAGATCAGGCGTTGCGACTGCACCCCTTGCACGCCGGCCACCTGAGCCGCCGCCTGCACAAACTCAGGGCTGAAGTAGACCGTGTCGCTGGCACCCAGACTGCGGGCGCTGCGCACATACAGATCGGCCGGCAGTACCTGATCAAGCCAGCGCGTCATCGACTCACGAAAACTCGCCACCATCACGGTCAGCGCCACCGCCAGGCTGAGCGACGCCACAACGCCACTGACCGCCACCGCCGCACTGCCGCGCACACGCCGGGCGCGTTCCACCGCCAATAGGGGCAGGGCGCGGTGTGCCACCAAGGGCGCGAGCTGGTCCAGCAACAAACCGATCAGCCACGGCAGCGCGGTGATGCCCCCCAGCAGCAGCAAAGCGACTGCCAGATATGCCGCAACCGGGATGTCAAAAATGGCCGGCGCCTTTGCCAGCAGCACGCTGGCAACTATCAATGCGATACCGCCCCAATGACTGCGCTGCGTCACCAGTTCGCTACCCAGACCTTTGAGCGCATGCGCCGGTGCCAGCTGCTGGGCCTGGCGTGCCGGCCACCAGCCACCGACCAGCGCGGCCGCCACACCCGCCATGGCGTAGAGCAGTGCGACCGCGCCATCCCATTGCAGACTGGGTGCTGCGCCAGCAAAGTAGCCACCGCCCAGGTCACCACCCAGCAGGCGCAGCGCCAGCGCGGCCAGTGCGGTGCCCAGCGCCAGTCCGGCCAGGCTGCCGACCAGGCCCAGTGCCAGCGACTCCCACAACACCAGCGCCAGGCGGTTGCGAGCGTTCAGGCCCAACACGCCCAGCAAGGCAAATTGCTGCGCCCGTTTGGCGACGCTCAAGGACAGCACCGAGAACACCAGAAAGGCGCCGGTGAACAGTGCCACCCCGGCCAGCACGCTGAGGTTGACGCGGTAGGCGCGCGACATGTTGCTGACTTGCTTCAGAGCGTCACCGGGCTCCGTCAGCGTGACATTGGCCGGCCAGCCAGGCGCACTTTGCAGTGCTTGCACAAAGGTTTTTTGGTCCACGCCGCTGTGCAGGCGCAGATCGATGCGTGTCAGTTGACCCTGCTTGCCAAACAACTCTTGCGCCGCGCCAATGTCCATCACCGCCAATGGGCTGCCGGCCGCACTGACGCTGCCGGCCACCGTCACCGTCTTGATTTGCAGTGCGCTTTGCAGTTGCAGTGCGTCGCTGTTCAAACGATTGCGCGCGGCAGCATTCAAAAACACGCTGTTGGGTGAGAACAGCGCAAGGCGATCGGCGTTGGCAGCGGGTAGCGGCATCAGCGCCGGCGCCACACCAGCCACCAGCAAGGCATCGACGCCAACCAGCCGCAGCGTTACCCGTTCCGCAGTGTCGGTCAGTGCATAGGTGGTGATTTCCAGCACCGGTGAGGCCAGCGTCACCTGAGGGTGATTGGCGACGCGGGCAAATAGCGCCTCGTCAATTGTGCCTTGCACGGCGCGCAATTCCAGATCCGGCTGGCCACCGACAGCGCGCACCGCCTGTGAAAATTCGTCCAGTGCCGAAGCGTTGATCAAGTGCACCGAAAACGCCAGCGCCACACCCAGCATTACGGCCAGCACGGCGGCGGCGTTGCGCCAGGGGTGATGCCGCAACTCTTGCCAGGAGTAGGTTTTCAGCAGCGCAAAAAGGGGGTGGATCATGGTTAGACTGGCTGATGCGGGGATGTGCATTCTGGATACACTGGTTCTGATTTTCTTTGCGCTGCCTTTGACTTGAATGAAAGCCTCACCGTGTTGACCTTGCCCACCTATCAGGATGTGATCGCCGCCGCACTGCGGCTTGAAAGCCATGCTCACCGGACACCCGTGTTGCGTTCGCGCACGGCAGATGAGCGGCTGGGTGCCAGTGTATTCTTCAAATGCGAAAGCCTTCAGCGCATGGGTGCTTTCAAGTTTCGCGGTGCTTTCAATGCCTTGTCAAAGTTCAGCGCTGCGCAAGCTAAGGCAGGCGTGATCACGTTTTCTTCCGGTAACCATGCGCAGGCCATCGCCTTGTCGGCACGCCTGCTGGGCATACCGGCCACCATCCTGATGCCGCTGGACGCGCCGCAAGCCAAAGCTGATGCGACGCGCGGTTATGGCGGCGAGGTGATTTTGTTTGACCGCTTCAAGCAGGACCGCGAGGCCTTGACGCGTGAGATCGCCCAGCAGCGCGGCCTGACGTTGATCCCGCCGTACGACCATCCGGACGTGATCGCCGGCCAAGGTACTGCCGCCAAGGAACTGTTTGACGAAGTCGGCGCGCTTGACTATTTGCTGGTGCCGCTGGGCGGTGGCGGACTACTTAGCGGTTCGGCCATGTCGGCGCGCGCCTTGTCGCCGCTGTGCAAGGTATACGGCGTGGAGCCACAAGCCGGCAATGACGGCCAGCAGTCGTTTCGCTCGGGTGCCATCGTCCACATCGAGACGCCCGTCACCATTGCCGATGGCGCGCAAACCCAGCATCTGGGGCAGTACACCTTCGGCGTCATCCGGCGCGATGTACAAGACGTACTGACCGCCAGTGATGCGCAGTTACTGGAGGCGATGCGCTTTTTTGCCGAGCGCATGAAGTTGGTGGTGGAGCCTACCGGTTGTCTCGGTTTTGCTGGCGCCTGCCATGCCGGTTTGCCGCTTGCCGGCAAGCGCGTCGGCGTCATCATCAGTGGCGGCAATGTCGACTTGTGCCGCTTTGGAGAGCTTCTGGTCAAGTGAATGGAGTCCCCCATGCTGCAAGTTCGACAACCCGCTGTAGCTGGTACCTTTTATGCCGGGCAGGGCGCTGCCCTATCACGCGATATAAATGCGTTGCTGGCAAGCGCCAAGGCGGCTGGCGCCAGCCACGCCGATGCGCCCAAGGTCATCGTCGTGCCTCATGCGGGCTATATCTATTCCGGTGCAACGGCTGCATTGGCTTACACGTGTCTCTCTTCAGTGCGAGAAACCATCCGGCGCGTGGTCTTGCTGGGTCCGGTGCATCGGGTGCCGGTGCGCGGCTTGGCGCTGCCGGATGTCGATGCCTTTGCCACACCGCTGGGTAACATTCAGATTGACCAGGTTGCCGTCGCCGCCATCGCTGCTTTGCCGCAGGTCGTGGTGAGTCGCGCCGCCCATGCCGCCGAGCATTCGCTCGAAGTACAACTGCCTTTTTTGCAAACGGTGCTGGCGGATTTCAAGCTGTTGCCGCTGGCGGTTGGCGACGCGACGGCGCTGCAGGTAGCCCAGGTGCTGGAGACACTGTGGGGCGGGCCTGAGACGCTGATCGTCATCAGCACCGACCTGTCGCACTTTCTGCCGTACCGTGCCGCGCAGACCGTTGACCAACAGACGGTGCAAAGTATTCTCGCCCTGGATGGCCGACTGACACACCAACAGGCATGCGGCGCCACGCCGGTTAACGGCTTGCTGCTGGCCGCCAGGCAACACCCTCTGCAGGCGCAACTTTTGGGCCTGTGCAACTCCGGCGACACGGCTGGCGACAAAGGCCGGGTGGTTGGCTACGCTGCATTTGCATTTACCGCTGGCCCCCATCATGATTACTGATACTGTTGACCTCGGCGGCACCTTGTTGCCGATTGCCCGCGCAGCCATCTCGGTGGCTCTCGGACGTCCACTTGCGGCTGCCGAGAATGCCGATTGGCTGCAGGAATCGGGCGCCACATTCGTTACCCTGATACGCCACGGACAACTTCGCGGCTGCATCGGTACGCTGCAAGCGCGCCGCTCCCTGCTGGCCGACGTCAAGGCCAACGCCGTGGCAGCGGCCTTGCACGACCCACGCTTTTCGCCCTTGACCCTGACAGAGCTGGCCGACACCCTTATTGAAGTGTCTTTGCTGTCCGCCACGCAAGCCATGCGTTTTGACAGTGAAGCCGATGCACTGGCGCAATTGCGCCCCGGTCTGGACGGTGTGGTGTTTGAATTTGAGCGTTACCGCAGTACATTTTTGCCGCAGGTCTGGGAGCAATTGCCGACCGCGCTTGAGTTCATGGCGCAGCTTAAACGCAAGGCCGGGCTGTCGGCTGATTTCTGGGATGCGGGTGTGCGCTTGCAGCGCTACGGCGTGAGCAAATGGAAGGAAGCCGGGGGTTCATGATGCAGGAATCCAGCTACGCAGGCCGTTACTGGCATCTGATTGCGGATGGCCGTATTCAGTGCGATCTGTGCCCGCGCGACTGCAAACTGCACGAGGGCCAGCGCGGCGCCTGCTTTGTGCGGGCGCGCCAGGGCGACCAGATGATCCTGACTACCTACGGGCGCTCGTCGGGCTTTTGCATCGACCCGATCGAAAAAAAGCCGCTTCATCATTTCTACCCGGGCAGCAGTGTGCTGTCGTTTGGCACCGCCGGCTGCAACCTGGCGTGCAAGTTCTGCCAGAACTGGGACATCAGCAAGTCGCGCGACATGGACCGTTTGATGGACCAGGCATCGCCTGACGCCATCGCCAACGCCGCCCTCCAGCATGGCTGCAAGAGTGTTTCCTTTACCTACAATGACCCGGTGATCTTTGCCGAATACGCGATGGACGTGGCCGACGCCTGCCATGCGCTGGGCGTGCAAGCGGTGGCCGTGACGGCGGGCTATATGCATGCGCAGGCGCGGCGTGACTTTTACGCCAAGATGGACGCCGCCAACGTGGACTTGAAAGCCTTCACCGAGGACTTCTATTGCAAGCTCACTGGCTCGCACCTGCAGCCGGTGCTTGACACCCTGGTCTACCTCAAGCGCGAGACTGAGGTCTGGTTCGAGATCACCACACTGCTGATCCCCGGCCACAACGACTCTGAGCAGGAAATTGCGGCGCTGAGCCAGTGGATCATGCGTGAACTTGGGCCCGATGTGCCACTGCACTTCTCGGCCTTTCATCCGGATCACAAGATGCGGGACGTGCCGGCCACGCCCGCCGCCACGCTGGCACGCGCCCGCAACATTGCTCTCAAAGAAGGCATGCACCACGTCTACACCGGCAATGTTCATCACGTTGAGGGCGATACCACTTTTTGCCCGGTCTGCCACAGCGAACTGATTGTGCGTGACTGGTACCAGATCAAGCAGTACCGGCTTGGCGCGGATGGTTGCTGCCCTGACTGCGGCGCGCGCATGGCTGGGTGTTTCGGCGCCCGCGGTGGCAACTTTGGTCGGAACAGGATTCCGATTGCGATTGGCCCGGCCTGATGTGTGGCGGCGCATTTTGGGTGCCCACAGTAAGATACCGGCCGTGAGGGATGATCAAATCTTGAAGCTATCAACGTGACCTGGAGCTATCCGCTGGCAAGGAGCCTGCCTGGGTCACAACGCACGTCGACGCCGGCGCTGCTGATGACCGCGGTGATGCATCTAGCGTTGCTGTGGCTGGCGCTACAGTCTGCGCCAGTGGTGCAGACGGCACGCTCTGTGGTGCACTATCTGGCGCCCATCACCTTGTTGCCCCAGAAGCCACTAACCCCTGCGCCCAAGCGCATCAGCGTGCCACAACCGGTGCCCGTGCGCCCTTTGAGGGCGTTGCCTGAGCCGGTACTGCCTGAGCCGGTGGTGACGGCTCCCAAGGCCATAGAGCTACCGCCCGAAATACCAGTCACGCCGAAGTTGCAGGCGGTGGTGCCAGCGCCGGTAGAGCCGGTTGCGCTTCCTGTGCCACAGGAACCTGTGGTGCCGCAAACTCCTGCGCCAGTCCCGCTGCCCGTGCCACCGAAACCGAAGCCGGAGCCCGTCCCAGTCCCCGTTTTGGAGCCTTTGCCGGCGCCAGTACCAGCAGCAACGCCGGCACCGGCAGCGCCAGCCGCACCGGCGCCTACGCCGACACCAGCAGCAGTTGCGGTTCCGGCCGCCGCACCAGCGCCAACCGCTGCGCTACCGCGGCCAGCGGCCATCACGCCAGTGGAGCAGGCACCGGCGGCGCCACAGCCCGCCGGACCCGCAGGTGGCCAGGGTGCCGCTGGCGCGGTCAAGCCGCTAACTGGCCTGTACCCGAATATGTACAACCCGTCGCGCCAGCGCAGTCTGTCAGAGCTGGCCAACGAACAGCTCAACGGCGGGCGGCGGCGCGACCCGTTGGCAGAGGGTGTTGGCGCGGCGGAAATTCCGGACTGCATCAGCCCCAACGCGGGCGGCAGTTTGTTTGGTCTGGTGACCATCCCGATTGCAGCGGCAACCGGAAAGTGCAAGTTGTCAAAATAGCCCCCTGCACCCACGCTACATAGTCACCGATTTTCCAAAGCAACCCAGGAAAGCATCATGTTCAAACGACTTCCCATCACACGAAGTACCACTCCGGCCTGGCTGCTTTCACTGGCGCTGGCATGGGGCAGCGTCGGCTTGGCGCAGACGCAGCCAGGCGCGGCGCCGGTGACGCGTGCAGCGTCGGCGCTGACTGCGGCGCCGGTCAATGACGTCGCCGCCATTACGCCGCCAGCGGGGGAACCGGTTGGTAACCCGTATGGTCTGCGCGCGGTCTGGGAGCAAGGCGATCTGATTGCAAAATCAACGCTGCTGATTCTGGCCATCATGTCTTTGCTGAGCTGGTACTTCATCATCGCCAAGCTGCTGGCGCAGCGAAGTTTGAGCGCACAGGCGCTGGCAGCCAGGAGAGCCATCGCCAGCACTGATTCAATGCGGCGGCGCGCTGAGTCCATGGACAAGGCCAGTGCGTTTCGTTCCATCGTGGATTCGGCCATGGAGGCGGCGCGTCGGCATGCCAGCTTGGCCGGGCAGGTCGACATGAACTCGTGGCTCAGCCAGGACATCGTGCGCTCGGTGGGGTCGCTGCAAATGCGTTCGCAGGAAGGCTTGTCGGTGCTGGCCACGGTCGGCTCGACAGCACCATTTGTCGGCTTGTTCGGCACCGTCTGGGGCATTTACAACGCACTGGTGACGATTGGTATCTCGGGCCAGGCCTCCATCGACAAAGTGGCCGGTCCGGTGGGCGAGGCGCTGATCATGACCGCGCTGGGCCTGGCCGTGGCGGTGCCCGCGGTGCTGGGCTACAACTGGCTGGTACGGCGAAACCGGGTACTGTTGCATGCCGTCAAAGGTTTTGGTTCCGAGTTGCACACGCTGTTGTTGGTGGAGATCGACAAGCGCCAGCGCGCTGCAGTCAGCGCCAGGGACGAATAAGCCATGGCCATCAGCTATGTAGAGGCCGACGACGATGACGATGTTGTGCTGTCCGAAATCAACACCACGCCACTGGTGGATGTGATGCTGGTGCTGTTGATTATTTTTTTGATCACCATCCCGGTCATCAACACGTCGGTCGCGGTGCGTTTACCCAGGGAGTCCAACCAGCTACGCCAGAGCCAGCCCGCGACGGTCGTCATCTCGGTCGACGCAAAAGGCGGCACCTACTGGTTTGACGCCCGATTGATGGACCCACAAAGCCTGCAAGACAAGCTCAAGCTGATTGCCACCCGCACACCGCAGCCCGAAGTGCATATCCGGGGCGACGCCCGCTCCGACTATGAAGCGGTGGCCCGGGTCTTGTATGCCTGTCAGCTGGCCGGCATCACGCGCATTGGCTTTGTCACCGAGCCACCGGCAAATCGCTGAAGTCAGACCATGGCAATTGACTTCGACGATGGTCTGGACCTTGATGCACCCGAGGTCACGGCGGGCATGAACATCACGCCGCTGATCGATGTGTTGCTGGTGCTGCTGGTGATGCTGATCATCACTATTCCGATCCAGTTGCATTCGGTCAACATGGAAATGCCCGGCGGCTTGCCACCCCCCATGGCGACCGAACCGCTGGTGGTCAGAATCGAGGTGACGGCGCAGAATCAGTTGCTGTGGAACGGTGAAGCTCTGTCGGGCCGCACCATGTTGAGCCAGCGATTGAAAGCCGCTGCTCAATTGAGTATTCAACCCGAGATCCACATCCACACCGCTGGCAGCGCCAAGTACGACACGGTGGCGGCGGTGCTGACCGCAGCACAGCAACTGGGGCTGCAAAAAATTGGTGTGGTGGGTCTGGACGAGTACGCCCGCTAAGGCATCGACGGGATGGCAATTAAACCGTCCGCAGCCAGCCGCAACACGCGGTCGGCCCGCACTGCGGCGGCCTGCGAATGGGTCACCAGCACCAGCGAAGCGCCGTGCTGGCGACTCTGCTCAATCAGTGCGTCCATCACCTTGGCAGCCGTGCCGGGGTCGAGGTTGCCGGTCGGCTCGTCGGCCAGCAGCAGACTGGGACGATGCACCAGGGCGCGCGCAATCGCCACGCGTTGCAACTGACCGCCGGAGAGCTGCTGCGGCAGGCGCTGACCCAGCCCGGACAGACCAACGGCATCAAGCATGGCCTGCACGCGCAGCTCGTCATGCTGGCCCAACAGCAACAAAGGCAGCGCCACGTTTTGTGCCACGTCCAGGTGCGGCAACACGTGAAAGGCCTGAAACACAAAACCTGTTTTTTCACGCCGCAAACGGGCTTTTTGGTCGTCGTTCAAACGGCTCAGGTCTTGCCCGTCCAGCAGCACCGAGCCGCGGTCCCAGTTGTCCAGGCCCGCCATGCAGTTCAGCAGCGTCGACTTGCCCACACCCGACTCGCCGACGATGGCGACAAACTCGCCGGCTGCCACGGTCAAAGACACGTTATGGAACACCGCGACGTCGCCGTAGTGCTTGCCTAAATTTGTGACTACCAGGCTCATGAGCTAGCTGTTATGGCTGTCATCCCGGACTTGATCCGGGATCGATGGATTGCGGATCGAGTCCGCAATGACAGTTTGGGTCGGTCCGGCAGGATCGGTGCTGCCTCTGCAATCAATAAAAGACCTCACCGTTGTCAGCACTTGATCGAGCGCATCAGGCGCATCGCACGCCACGGCGCGGCGCTGCGGCATGGCGCGCAGCCAGGTGAGCTGGCGCTTGGCCAGTTGACGGGTGGCGAAGACACATTTGTCGCGCAACTCGCTCATCGGCCATAAACCATCGAGTGCCTCCCAGGTCTGACGGTAACCGACGCAGCGCATGGCAGGTAAATCGGCGTTCAGGTCGCCGCGCGCGCGCAGGGCTTTGACTTCATCCACCAAGCCGGCAGCCAGCATGGCGTCAAAGCGCTCGGCAATGCGCTGGTGCAGCCAGGCTCTGTCAAGCGGCTCCAGTGAAATTAGCAGTGTGTCATCGGCCACAAATTCAGGAGCTTTCAGCGCTTGAGATCCATTGGGAGAAGAGAGATCGGCTTTTTCCCTCGCATTGTGAAAGGACGACAGGGGTTGTCCCGACAACCGAAACACCTCCAGCGCCCGTGAAATGCGTTGCGAGTCAAAAGAATTCAGGCGTGCGGCGCTCACCGGATCCACCCGTGCCAGGGCGGCGTGCATGGCGGGCCAGCCCTGTTGGCGGGCTTCGTCTTCCAGTTGGCGGCGAATGACGGGGTCAGCTTTGGGCATGTCATCGAGCCCGTCAAACAGGGCCTTGAAGTACAGCATGGTGCCACCGACCAGCAGTGGTAGTTTGCCGCGTGAATGGATGTCACCGATCAGACGGCCCGCATCGGCCATGAACTCGGCGGCGCTATAGGGTTGCAGCGGGTCGCGAATGTTGATCAGGTGATGCGGCACTGCGGCCAACTCGGCGCTGCCCGGTTTGGCCGTGCCAATGTCCATACCTCGATACACCAGTGCCGAGTCGACGCTGATGATCTCAACGTCATGCTGCTGTGCGATCGCCATCGCCGCAGCGGTCTTGCCGGAGGCTGTCGGTCCCGCCAAAGCGATATAGGCTCCGGCGGTGCAACTGGCGCGCGGAGCGTTAGCGTTCACCGCTGGCCCCATGTTTTTGCACCACCGTCCACGCGGCAAGCGCAATCAGCACACTCCAGAACCAGATGCCGTAAACCAGCGG
>JANXLW010000468.1 GCA_025354965.1 Betaproteobacteria bacterium | reverse complement strand
TTTGACATCTGCTTTTTGCACCCCAAGTCAAACGAGGAATTTCCGATTAGTGGGGAGGGGGTTTTGATTGAACTGGTGCAAGCACCGGCGCAAGTTGTTGCCGCATTTGACAAGCTTGCGGCGGGTGCTTTTCACGCTTCCTGAAAGCGCGACATGACGCGTTTGATTTAAGTCAATATCTATTCAAGGCTGCATCGTCACAGGTCCGCCGTCGGCCCCTTTCGACGCGCGCTGGCGTACACTCCTTGCTCACTCAGGCGCTGTTGTGGTGCCGCTCAGGTTTAGGAGACAGATTTGCAGCCTACCAACATTGCCAGTCCAAGCTATTTTCACAAAGTCGTTGATTGTCAATGGGCCTGTCCGGCTCATACACCGGTACCCGAATACATCCGTCTGATCGGGCAGGGCCGCTATAGCGATGCCTACATGGTCAACTGGGTGTCCAACGTGTTTCCAGGCGTGCTGGGCCGCACTTGCGATCGACCTTGCGAGCCAGCGTGCCGCCGCGGCCGCGTAGAAGAGAGCAATGGTGAGCACCCCGAGCCGGTGGCAATCTGTCGCCTCAAGCGAGTTGCAGCAGATCACAAGGAGGACGTCAGGAGTCGCATGCCTGCCGTCGCGCCGAAGAATGGCAAGCGGGTTGCCTGCGTTGGAGCCGGACCCGCTTCTTTGACGGTGGCGCGTGATCTGGCACCGCTGGGCTACGAAGTAACCGTGTTTGACGGTGAGGCCAAGGCCGGCGGCTTTATTCGCAGCCAGATACCTCGCTTTCGCCTGCCCGAGTCGGTGATTGATGAAGAGACCGGTTATATCCTGGACCTGGGTGTTGAGTTTCGTAGTGGCCAGCGCATCGAGTCCATGCGCAAACTGCTGACGCAAGGCTATGACGCACTGTTTGTCGGCTGTGGTGCGCCGCGCGGACGCGATCTTGAGGTCCCCGGACGCAGGGCTATCACCGAAAACATCCACATCGGTATTGACTGGCTGGCGTCTGTGTCATTTGGTCACATTACCAGTATTGGTCAGCGCGTCATTGTGCTAGGTGGTGGCAATACTGCGATGGATTGCTGTCGCTCAGCGCGTCGCTTGGGCGGCACCGATGTAAAAGTCATTGTGCGCAGCGGCTTTGAGGAGATGAAGGCATCACCCTGGGAAAAAGAGGACGCGCAGCACGAGGGCATTCCAATTCTCAATTTCCATGTGCCCAAAGCCTTCGAGCATGTCAACGGCAAACTCACTGGTATGAGCTTTGAGATCGTCAAGGCTGTTTATGACGACAAAGGCAGGCGCAGTCTGGTGCCAACCGGCGAGCCTGATGTCAGGGTTGAGTGCGATGTGGTTTTGATCGCTGTTGGCCAGGAAAACGCTTTTCCGTGGATCGAGAACGATATCGGTATCGAGTTTGACAAGTGGGGGCTGCCGGTGCTGGCACCGGACACCTTTCAGTCTACTTTGCCGCTGGTGTTTTTTGGCGGTGACGCCGCCTATGGTCCGAAGAACATCATCACCGCCGTGGCGCACGGCCACGAGGCAGCGGTTTCAATTGATCGTTTTCTGCACCGCGAGGACATTCACCGCCGACCGGCACCGATGACCAACCTAATGTCTGCCAAGATGGGCATTCATGAGTGGAGTTACGACAGCGCGGTATCGGCAGACGCCCGCTTCAAGGTGCCATGGGCCAAGGCCGAGGTCGCGCTGGCCAGTATCCGGGTCGAAGTGGAGTTGGGTTTTGACGCTGCCACGGCTTTCAAGGAAGCCAGCCGCTGCCTCAACTGCGACGTGCAGACCGTCTTCACCAAACACACCTGTATCGAATGTGACGCCTGTGTCGACATCTGTCCAATGGACTGCATTAGCTTCACCGCCAATGGTGAAGAGGCCGACTTGCGACAGCGTTTGCAAGCGCCCGCCAGCAATCTGGCGCAAGACCTCTATGTATCGGGCGCTTTAAAGACGGGACGAGTGATGGTGAAAGACGAGGACGTTTGCCTGCACTGCGGCATGTGCGCCGAGCGCTGCCCAACTGGGGCCTGGGATATGCAGAAATTTTTGTTTAGTACGACCCAGGCCGGGCCTAAATGCCGTGATGGAAACGTAGTTCGCCGCGCTATGGAGGTCGTATGAAACGCATTGAAGCCATCAATGATTTTGTCATCAAGTTCGCCAACGTCAATGGTTCGGGCTCGGCCTCGGCCAATGAGTTGTTTGCCAAGGCCATCATGCGCATGGGGGTGCCGGTCAGCCCACGCAATATCTTTCCCAGCAACATTCAGGGCATGCCGACCTGGTACGAGGCGCGCATTTGCGAAAAAGGCTATGGCGGCAGGCGTGGTGGCGTCGACATGATGGTGGCCATGAACCCGCAGACCTGGGACGTCGATGTGGCGGAGATTCAAAGCGGTGGTTACCTTTTTTATGACAGCACGCGACCCATTCCGGAATCCCGCTTTCGCCGCGATATTGAGGTCATTGGCATACCGCTGACTGACATCAGCAATGCCGCCTATTCAGAGTCACGCCAGCGGCAGTTGTTCAAAAACATCATCTACGTCGGAGCCTTGTCGGTGCTACTGGATGTCGAGGCTGAAGTATTTGAGAATCTTTTTGCCGAGCAGTACCGCGGCAAGGAGATGCTGCTTGATTCCAACGTGCGCGCCCTGTACTTGGGGCGCGATTATGTCAAGCAGCACTTGAGCGCACCGCTGGGGCTGCGCGTGCGTCGCGCCGACAAGGTGGGTGACCAGATATTCACCGACGGCAACAGTGCCGCCGCCCTCGGTTGTGTCTATGGCGGCGCCACCGTGGCGGCCTGGTATCCCATCACGCCGTCATCATCGGTGCCGGAGGCGTTTCAGAAATATTGTGACAAGTACCGGATCGACGAGCGCACCGGACGCAGCAATGTCGCCATTGTGCAAGCCGAGGATGAGTTGGCGTCAATTGGCATGGTGGTGGGCGCAGGCTGGAATGGCGCGCGGGCATTTACCGCCACGTCGGGTCCTGGTATCTCCTTGATGTCGGAGTTCATTGGCCTGGCCTATTTCGCCGAGATCCCGGTCACCATCATCAATGTGCAGCGCGGCGGCCCTTCAACCGGCATGCCGACGCGTACCCAACAATCCGATTTGCTGAGTTGCGCCTATGCATCGCATGGTGATACCAAGCACGTGATGCTGTTCCCGGAAGATCCGCATGAGTGTTTTGAACACGCGGCAGCCGCACTGGATCTGGCGGACCGCCTGCAAACGCCGATCTTTTTGATGACCGATCTGGACATCGGCATGAATCAGCGTCTGTGCAAACCCTTTGTCTGGGACGATGCGCGGGATTACGATCGCGGCAAGGTCATGACGGCGGAGGAACTAGAAGCTGGCAAGGATTTTGGCCGCTACAAGGACGTTGATGGCGACGGCATACCCTGGCGTACATTGCCTGGCACGCATCCCACCAAAGGCAGTTTTTTCACCCGTGGCACCACGCGTGACCCGTATGCTCGTTACTCTGAACGCGGGCCGGACTACATCTACAACATGGAACGACTTTTGCGCAAGTTCCAGACCGCAGCCGATCTGGTGCCGCAGCCGGTGCTGCGCAAGGCGGCGCGACCAACCGGTGTTGGCGTGATTTATTTTGGTTCGACCAGTCCCGCCATGCAGGAGGCGCTGGATGTGATGACGGCTGACGGCATTGATGTCGATGCGCTGCGCTTGCGCGCGTTTCCGTTCCCGGCCTCGGTCGAGCGTTTCATCGCGGAGCACGACAAGGTGTTTGTGGTGGAGCAAAACCGTGATGCCCAAATGCAGTCGCTGTTGGTCAATGAATTGTCGATCGACCCGGCGCGACTGGTCAAGGTATTGCACTACGACGGCACGCCCATCACGGCTCGCTTCATCACCCAATTCATCGAAGAAAACCTGCAACCGGGGTTGCGCTCGGCGCAGACAACTGCTTCGCTCAAGGAGGCCGCATGACCTACCTCGTCAAACCAAAACTGCATCACCCCTCGCTCGTCACCAACAAGGTCGGCTACACGCGGCGTGATTACGAAGGGCGCATCTCCACCCTTTGCGCCGGCTGTGGCCATGACTCGATCTCGGCAGCCATCATCCAGGCCTGCTGGGAACTCGACATCGAGCCGCACCGTGTGGCCAAGCTTTCCGGCATTGGTTGCAGTTCCAAAACACCGGACTACTTTTTGGGTGCCTCGCACGGTTTTAATACGGTGCATGGGCGCATGCCCTCGGTGCTGACCGGCGCCAATCTGGCGAACCGCGATCTGCTGTATCTGGGCGTCTCAGGCGACGGCGACTCGGCCTCCATCGGCTTGGGGCAATTCGCCAACGCCATGCGGCGTGGCGTGCGCATGGCCTACATTGTTGAGAACAATGGTGTTTATGGTCTGACCAAGGGACAGTTTTCCGCCACCGCTGACCGCGGTTCGAAAAGCAAAAAAGGCGTGATCAACAGCGACAGCCCGGTTGATCTGGTTGGGCTTGCACTGCAGTTGGGGGCCACTTACGTTGCGCGCAGTTTCTCCGGTGACAAGGCGCAACTGGTGCCGCTTATCAAGGGCGCTCTCGACCACGGTGGCGCCGCCTTCATAGATGTCATCAGCCCGTGTGTCACCTTTAATAACCACGGCGGCAGTACCAAGAGCTACGACTACGTGCGACAGCACAACGAAGCGGTCAGCCGCATCGACTTCATGCCGGCGCGCAGCGAGATTACCGCAGACTACGCACCCGGTGAGGTGATTGATGTGCAGCAGCACGACGGCTCAACCCTGCGCCTGCGCAAGTTGCATCAAGACTACGATCCGACCGATCGCTATGCGGCATTGAGTTACATGAACGCGCACCAGGTGCGTGGTGAAGTTGTCACTGGACTGCTGTATTTGGACCCGATTGCCACCGACTTGCACATGTCACTTAACACCAGCGACACGCCACTCAACAGCATGGGGGTCAAGCAACTTTGCCCAGGCTCGCGGGTACTGCAAAAAGTCAACGCCTCGTTACGCTAGGTGCTGCCAGCTGCAACTTTGAAACCGCGAATTTGAAAGGACTTTTTCATGCCTGAACGCACAGTTTTTCAATCCCTGACCCAACGTCACGTGGTGACCTTGCCGCGACATGCCAGCGTCTGGGAGGCGGCCTGTGTCATGACCAAGGCCAATTCCAGCAGCGTGCTGATCATTGATGCTTCTGGCAGCATGCTGGGAATTGTCACCGAGCGTGATTTGATGACGCGTGTATTGGCTAAAGCGCTCAATCCGCAGACCACTCACGTGTCGGACGTCATGACGCCCAATCCGCAGACCGTGGGCCCGGACATGAAGGTCGCAGAAGCAGTTCTGATGATGATCGAGCGCGGTTTTCGGCATCTGCCTATTGTTTCGTCAGCAAACAAGACACTGGGTGTTTTCTCGGTACGTGACGCGCTACCCCGTGAAATTGGCGATGCGGTAAGTCTGGCAGAATTCAATGATCAAGTAAACGACGCGCTAGGGTAGGCAAAGGTCTTAGTCGACGTCTTTCCCTATGACACGCTGGGTGCGCGCATGCTTGACCGCGGTTTCAATGACCGCGCGTTTTTTGTCTGTTGGCGTGGGGTCGATGTGGTGCGGGCGGTGCGACAAATCAGTTGATGTCGTGACCGTGTCTCTGTCCGGTCTTGGATCTTTTTCTTTCGCCTCTCGATTGCGCCGGTAACTATGGAGTTCGTAGCGACTGCGCGCCAGTTGGGCGTCACGTGGCGACCACGCGGCCCAGCCACTGGCAACCCCGCTTGCATTTTCAAGTTCAATGCAATCCACCGGGCAGACCGGGATACAGAGTTCGCAACCAGTGCAGTAGGCCTCGATCACCGTGTGCATCAGATGGTTGCTGCCGACGATCGCGTCGGTCGGGCAGGCTTTGATGCACAGGGTGCAGCCGATACACCAGTTCTCGTCGATGAACACCAGGCTGCGTGGGCCTTCGGTGCCATTTGCGGGGTTCAAAGCCACTACCGGCTGGCCGGTGAGGGCTGCCAGCCACTCAATTCCCTGGCTGCCGCCGGGGGGACACTGGTTAATGCCGGCTGTTCCCTGCGCAATCGCCTGCGCGTAGGTCGCGCAGTCCGGGTAGCCGCAACGGGTACATTGTGTTTGCGGGAGTAGCGCAAGTACCTCGTCGGCCAGCGCAGGCATTATTTCCTTCGAATAGCTTTCTTGGCCACAGTTTTAGCTGCTGCTGATGTCCGTTTGACAGGACTTGCGACAGGTTTCGAAGCGGTAGCAGAGGCCTTGACGGGCGTCCTGACAACTTGATGGCCGAGGATGAATGACTTGACCTGCGGGTATACCACCTCACGCCAGCGGCGACCGCTGAAGATGCCGTAGTGTCCAGCACCTTGCACTTCAAGGTGTTTATGTTCTGTCTTGGCAACGCCGCTGCAGATACTGTGAACTGCCGCGGTCTGACCGGAGCCGGAAATATCGTCAAGTTCGCCTTCCACCGAAAACATGGCTGTGCTGGTGATGTCTTGCGGTCGAACCCGCTCAATCTTGCCGTCAACCCCCTTGACGTCCCAAGTGCCGTTGACCAGGCTGAAATCCTGAAAAACGACCTTGATGGTGTCCAGATAGTAGTCCGCGTCCATGTCCAGCACCGCGTTGTATTCATCATAGAACTTGCGATGCGCCTCGGCTTGCGAGTCGTCGCCCTTGATCATGTGCTTGAAATACTCGTAATGGCTCTTGGCATGGTTGCTGGGGTTCATCGCTACAAAACCAGAATGCTGCAGAAACCCTGGGTAGACCCGCCGACCGGCACCTGGGAAATTGCTGGGCACGCGGTAAATCACGTTGTGTTCGAACCAGTTGTGACTCTTGCTCATGGCCAGATTGTTCACCGCCGTGGGTGATTTGCGCGCGTCAATCGGGCCTCCCATCATGATCATGCTCAATGGTGTCGATTCACCCCGACTTGCCATTAGTGAGACGGCGGCCAATACCGGTACCGTGGGTTGGCAGACACTGACCACATGGCAATTGCCGTAAATGCCCTGCAAGTGACGAATAAACTCCTGCACGTAATTGACATAGTCGTCCAGGTGGAACTCGCCCTCGGACAGTGGAATGAGGCGGGCATTTTTCCAGTCGGTGATGTAAACCTTGTGATCCGCCAACATGCTCTTGACTGTGTCCCGCAGCAGAGTTGCATAGTGCCCCGACAGCGGTGCAACTATCAACACGGCTGGTTGGCTCTTCAGTTTTTCCAGCGTGGCTGGATCATCACTAAAACGCTTGAAGCGGCGCAATTCACAAAATGGTTTGGTGATTTCAATGCGCTCATGTATCGCTATGTCAACGCCATTCACATCGATCGTACGCAGGCCGAATTCCGGTTTTTCGTAGTCTTTACCGAGGCGATGCATCAAGTCGTAACCGGCCGAAATTCGCTGCGCAAAAGGGTTTTGACCGAGCAAGGACAGCGGGTTGCCATAGACCTTGGATGCAGACTGAGCCAGGTCAGTAAATGGCTCCATCAGGGAACGTTGTGTTTCGTAGAGTTGGTAGAGCACGGTAAATTTACTTTCAGGAAATGTTGCAGTGCAATATAACAGTTCTAACCGAGCTTTTGTTAGGAAGTAGGTACCAATATTCTTTGAAAATACCACATTCATGCAAGCTTGCAGTCAGGAATTTCCCGATATCGACGGATCGGGACTGCCGCGAAGCAGAAAATGAAATATTCAGCCAATCAGAACAACGCTTATTTCTCCAGGCAACGTGAAGCGCCCGATAGCACGAGTCGTGTCGCACTGGCAGGTCGGTACGGTTGCCCCTTTTTAGGTGTTATTACTTATATGAAAAGCTCTGCGCGCTTGAGCAATTCTTCCAGTCCTGGCTCCTTCGGATTACGCGGCTTTCCCGGGTGGATGATGGAAACTTGGCAGCTCTCTGCCGCTTCCACCAATTGTGCGTATGTGCCGGCATTGATATCGGCAATAAAGGCCTGCTGGTTCCCGTCGTAGGAAAACATTTTGTTGTTGAGGGTAGTGCACTCGTTGCAGGTGGAGCAGCGTGGCGTCTCTATATAAGCCTCGTCAGGCGACCTTTCAGGCTCTTGCTCCACCGTCTCGCTGGCTGCCGCTGGCGAAGTGGCAGTGCCCGGCGCGGCCAACACGGGTGCGCCGATGCTGGCCGCCGCTTGCAATTCAGTTGCCTGTTGCATGCGCTCTTCCCAGGCTTTCTTTTCGCGCGCCAGCAGTTTCTCGGCGTGTGAATTGTGAATGCCACCCAGTTCCTGCAGGCTGTGCCACATTTCGCGGCAACGTCGTGCTTCCCGGATCATGCGCTCGTCAACAATGACCTTCTGCAGCACATTGTCGGCGTCCACCATCAGCAAGCTGGGTACCTTGTCCGGCAGGCCCTTGCGCTCGCGTGTCAGGGACGCGTCTACCGCAATCATGCTGCCATTCCACTTGTCGCGCGGGACACGCGCCAGGTGCTTGGCATAGCGGTGATCGCTGGCGACGAAATCGACCAAGGTGAAGGCAATTTCTTCAGATACACGCTGGTGCAGCTCGTCTTCATAGGTAAATGTCTGTATCGGCCAGTCCAGATCAACCTGGGAGTTGGCTTCCAGGTAAAAACGTGTTGCCCAGTTGGGGCCGGCCGACGGGTCATAGATAAACGCCGGGAAGGCGCGCGACTCCATCGCCGCCGCAGCCATCAGATACGGTGGCAGACCTGAGGCCTTGGCGCTGGCTCCAGAAAACACGCTGAACAGGGCTGGACCACGATACGTCAAGCCGCGCAGCATGGGCTCACGGAATCGGTACAGATTGGAACTGCTCGACTGCAACACGTAAACTTCATTGAGGCCGATAGCCATGTTGGCGATCTGTCGGCTGCGCATTGCGGCGGTGAGATTGCCTTCTCCGTTGGGCGCCTCTTCAAGGATATCGTCTATCTGCAGCAAGACCTTGATCGGTAATCCCGAAGTAAGAATCTCCATCAGATGAGCGTGCTCAAGCGCCTGTATTTTTTCGGCGTTAACGCAAACCAGATAGTCTGGAAACTGCGCCAGATCCTGCGGATCAAGTCCGTTTGCGCCAAACTGTTCGAACAAGGCGTCGTGCCTGGCTTCGCTGTATTGCCCTTCGATCTCGAGTCCGGCGACCGCAATCGCTTTTGCCAGTTCGATCACCTTGGGCATGCGCTGGCGAAACGCGGCCAGCGCATCGGAGCAACTTTCGAACAGGAAAGGGTAGGGTTGCGCAGCACTGCTCTTGTCGGCCGACGCGACTTTTGAAGGAATGAACTGCTGCTCATTCAACGTCAACAGCAACTCGCGAATACGCTTGCGCCGACTTTCGGGAAAGGCGTCCCTGGGCAGTGCCTTGGAAAGCATGCGCGACATGGCGTCGAAGTCAAATGCGTCGCCAAAGCCGGTGCCTACCGATGCCTGCAAGTGTTTGGCGCTGCGCCCGGCGTCAGAGCGTTCATAGTCGGCTTTGAGGATGTCAGACAGTTTCAGAACCAGCCGGTCAATATCTTTGCGGAATCCCTCGGCCTTTTGCCTTTGACCGGCAGCCCAAGCATGTTGCATCAGACGTGAGGGCAGCGCCGCGTCGCAATCGACCACGGCACCGTTGATCTTGATGGCGGCGCGGGTACGGCGCAAACTGTCTTCGAATGATTTGTCAGCGGCCTTGGTAAACCGAGCTGCAGCTTTGTCCCAAAGTACAGAAAAAGAGTCGGCGGTGGCGCCGCGGGCAAGCGTGCGAATTTCCTGCTCCAGTCGCAGCGCATGCTTTCTGATACGTTCGCCGTCACTGCCGCGCGCGGCGCTGGCCAATGCGTTGTCAATGACGCTGGACAACGATTGCGCGAACTGAGCATCGGTACGACCTTCCACCAGCAGCAGCGGAAAGTCATAGCGAAGCTGGCTCAGTTCCCGATAGCCGGCAAAAAGGGCCGGGCGCAGGCCCAATCCATCGACCGCATCCAGCAAGTCGCTGGGACGCCTGCCGGTCAAGAAAAAGGCAATGTGTGCTTGAGTATCTGCTTCCATGTTTTTATATACCTGCCTTGTGTTCGGTTCCTTGCGGCCAGACCGTGTATTTATCCAACTCTGCGTTAAGTCCGGTGCGCGTCAATTCGGGCGTGCGCAGCTTGTCCGACACGCGCAGGTCTTCGTAGCAGGGAACACTCGGATTACGGTACAGAATGCCGACCGGAATGTTTTCGTGACCCGATGCGATTTCACGCGCCCTGTCGATGTTTGCCGGATCGTGCTGCAACTGGTTCTTGTAAATCCGGGACATGCCGGCGCTAATCTGAAGACCGTCTTCATGATTGAGCAATTGCACCCGATTCGGGTCATTCAGCCACGGATCCAGCAACACCGGCAGCCATTCGGGACAGCGCTGCACGATGCGAACGAAGGACAGTCCCTTGTGGTGGTAGGCAGCCTTCACGATGTCGTACAGAACCTCCGGTATCCAGTCAACCGCCTGCGCCACGAAAGAGACGTTTTGCACGCCCAGTGTCACGGTCAGGGGATTCAAGGCTTCGAGGTAACTGCCGCGCGGCGTCGTGTTGCTCTTGGTTCCGATCGGTGAGGTCGGCGACGCCTGTTTTTTGGTCAGGCCGTAAATCTGGTTGTCGTGCAGGAACACCGTGATGTTCATGTTGTAGCGGATGGCGTGAATCCAGTGCGCTGCGCCAATGCTGCAGCAGTCGCCATCGCCCGTGTTGACGAACACCGTCAGGTCAGGTCGTGCCATCTTGACGCCTTCTGCGACCGGCAGCGCGCGGCCATGAATGCCATGGAAACCGTAGGTCTTCATGTAGTGCGGAAACCGGCTGGAACAGCCAATACCCGACACAAACACTGTTTTTTCCGGTGCCAGGGCCTCGTCCCGGCAAAGCCTTTGCACGGCAGTCAGAATGGCGTTGTCACCGCAACCGGTGCACCAGCGCGGCACGCCGGCCTGGTAGTCCTCGAGTTCAAAGTGCTCGTCGCACATCTCCAGCAGGCACTCCGTGGCGGACATCATGTTCATGGTGTTTTCACCTTTCTGTACTTTTATTTTTGCAATTGTTTCAACATCACGCGGCGGATCGTGCTGGGCTTGATCGGCTGTCCCCTGACCTCGCTCCAGCAGTCGATGTCGACCAGATAACGCGAGCGCAGCAGAATCGCGACCGACGAATAGCGGCGGTTGTTTTCATCAATGATTTTGTCTTCGGGTCGGTCGCTCCAATTGCTCTCGATCGTCATGACCTTCTTGAAACCCTGCATGATTTCCTTGATCCCGGGCGGCAGCGGCTGCAGGAATTGCAGATGCAGCGACGAAATCCCGTAACCCTCGGCGCGTACCCCTTCCACAGCTTCCTCGATGGCGCCTTTGGTACTACCCCAGCCAATCACCAGCAGGTCACCCCGGGCAGCGCCGAACACGGTCGGTGGTTTGAGCGTTTTTTGCAGCGCGGCGAGTTTCAGGCTGCGAAAACGCAGCGTTTGCTCGTTGATGTCGGCGTCGTAGGCAACGTGACTGTCGCGGTCGTGCGCGAGGCCGGTCAAGGTGTGCATGCCGCCGGGCTGTCCCGGAATGAAGCGGCGCGCCAAACCGGTAGTGTCGTCCCAGTCGTACGGCTTGGCACCTTTGGGTACCGGGCTCTGGTCGATCGGTGGCGCCATCCACGATTCGCTGAAATTGGGGCGCGGGAAAGGCTGTTGCGAGGTGGCAAGTCCCGAGTCGGTCAGGATCACCACCACCATATTGAATGTTTCAGCAATCTTGCGGGCGGTGATGATTGAATAAAAGCATTCCTCGATGGTGCCCGGCGCCATGACCACCTTGGGGGCGTCACCATGGCTGCCAAAAATGGCGGTCATCAGGTCGCCCTGTTCCATCTTGGTTGGCTGCCCGGTACTGGGGCCGCCACGCATGACGTTGACCACCACCAGCGGAATCTCGCCCATGACTGCCAGGCCAATCGCTTCCTGCTTGAGGGAATATCCGGGGCCGGAGGTAATGGTGATGGTGCACTTACCAGCATAGGAAGCACCGATCGCAAAAGCGCAGGCGGCAATTTCATCCTCGGCCTGGTGCACCATGCCACCGACTTTTTCAAACACTTCGGACAGATAGTGCGACGCTGAAGTTGCCGGCGTAATCGGGTACATGGCGCAGATTTCCATGCCGGATCCGAGCACGCCAAGGGCCAGCGCTGTATTGCCGTTGACGACGATTTGCGGCTCAGTCGCGCGCGTTGCCGGGATTGTGTAGCAGAAATCAAGATTGGCGGCCGCCCACTTTTGCCCGGCTTCGAGCAGCATGATATTGGCGTCCACCACGCTCTGGTCCTTCTTGCCGAAAGCCAGCACGATTTGATCGATCGCGAGTTTGACTTCAAGGCTGTAGATGTAGCACAGCATGCCCAGCGCGAACATGTTCTTGCCGCGCTTGGCATCGGCCACCATGGTGCGGCACACCTGTTCCATCGGGATCTCGATGACCTTGTAACCGGCCGCCACCAGCCGGTCATGGGTTTCGACGTAGGAATCGACGATCTTGCGATCCTTGTGCTCGCGCCACATGCTCTCCAGCAAAATGGTGCAGCCGGGTTTGAGTTCTTTGGCGCGCACTCGTCCCATCAGCACTTGCTCGTTGAATGCCACTACCAGGTCGGTTTCATCCCCGCCATTGGTGATGTAGCCCGACCCGATGCGGATGCGGTTGCCGCTGGCGCCAGCGACGCTGCGTGCCGGTGGCCGGATTTCGGCAGGAATGATTTCCGTGGTCCAGATGCCGTTGCCCATCTGTGCGGCGATCGAGCCCAACGACTGGCCACACTTTTGCGCGCCTTCCCCGGAATCGCTGATGATCTCGACGATGTGCTCTTTCAGGCGGAGCGGCGTTTTGCCGCTGGCTGGAGATTGCGTTTTATTGCCCGCCTTGCTGACGGGTTTTTGTATTGTCATTTGATTCATATTTTTTCCGTAGACGCAGTTGAGCGATTCTTAGGCGACCCGCACG
>JANXLW010000460.1 GCA_025354965.1 Betaproteobacteria bacterium | reverse complement strand
TGCACGACAGTTGTTGTAATCAGGTCACCGGTGAAACCATTCCTTACGCTTTTGATTGTCGCTCGTACCATCCGAACTTCGGATCCAAGACTATTGAGTGTCCGCGCTGATTGAATATTGACCCACCCTGCTGATTGAAATTTGACCCAGGGCTGGTTGCTGTTTTTTGGAGCAGCAACTGTGGATAAGTGTAGCAGTGAAGTTGTTTTGAACCTCCTAGTTTTCAGTGGTTGATTGGGCTGAGTTTTGCCTTTCAGGCGTATTTATGCCGGTTTTACGCTTTGCCGCCCGCAGGGCTTTCGGTGGGCTGTACCTCAGAGATGGGGGCACGCGATAGCGCCCCCAGTTGATTAGCGTGGTGCCGTTTCGGACGAATCCTCCTTGCTCGCCTTGCGCTTTTGCTCCCGCGTCTTGATCTTTGCCTTTGCTGCCATGGAACTGTGCTGAAAGCGAAACGACTCGTTGCCGGTCTCAACGATGTGGCAATGATGTGTGAGGCGATCCAGCAAGGCCGTGGTCATCTTGGCATCCCCAAACACGCTCGACCATTCGGAGAAGCTCAGGTTGGTCGTGATGACGACACTGGTGTGCTCGTAGAGCTTTGACAGAAGGTGAAACAACAAGGCACCTCCTGCCTGACTAAAGGGCAGATAGCCAAGCTCGTCAAGAATCACCAAGTCCATGCGCAGCAACCCATTCGCAATGCGTCCGGCCTTGCCGTCATGTTTCTCGCGCTCCAGCAGATTGACCAGATCAACCGTCGAATGGAAGCGTACCCGCTTGCCCTTCTGCGTAATTCCTGACACTGCGATGGCAGTCGCCAGATGCGTCTTGCCGGTTCCCGGTCCACCGATGAACACGACGTTCTGCGCCGTGTCGGTAAAGTCCAATGTGGCCAGATCCATGATCAGATTGCGATCCGCGATTGACGCTGCAAAGTCAAACCCCGCCAGATCGCGATGCAGCGGAAACTTGGCCATGTTCATCTGGTGACTCACCGAACGCATCGCCCGATCCGTATGTTCTTCTCGCAGCAGATGTTCGATCAACCATTTCGACGTGTCGATTGACGACTCACCCTGCGCCAGCAAATCCGTCCAGGCATTGGCCATGCCATGCAGCCGTAATGCCTTGAGCTCGGCGGTGACATCACGCATGGTTGATCTCCTCGTTGATCACGAGCTTGTCGTTTGCACCACGCAAACTGTCGTATCGCTCGGTATTCGCCACCGGCGCACACTGAAGCGCCAAGCTGGTTTCGACCGATGCCGGTAGCGGCTCGGATCGTAGCCGTGCCACCACATTCAGTACGTGCTCAGCACTGAGGACGCCCGATTCCAGTACCAACTCCACCGCGACGAGCACAGCATCGAGTCCGGCCACGGGAACCGCCGCCAGAACCTGTGCCATCACTCTGTCGCCACCGGTACGGCGCATCAGCCCACGCTTCAAACTTTGCAAGGGCTCCGGCATGTCGGCAAACGGAGCGCCATTGCGCAAAGCGCCGGGTTTGCGCTCAATCAGCGGGATGTAGTGCTGCCAGTCGTAACCGACCTGACCTTGGTCGGGCAAGCGCGCGTGACTGGCGACCAACGCATCACCGGCCGCCACCTCCACTCGGGTGGGATACAGCCGACTGCTGACCCACTGACCGACCAGTTCGCAAGGCACGGAGTAGCGGTTGCGACCGATACTGACCAAGCAAGTGCTGGAGACCCGCACGGACTTCTCCACGTAGCCATCAAAGGGCCTCGTCATGGGCATCATTTCGATACGCTCTTGTTCCAGAACTTCGGCAACGCTCAGGTCCTTGTACTCGGGATGCCGCAATTCTTCCCAGAGTGCTCGGCATCGACCGCCTAACCAAGCATTCAGTTCGTCGAAGGAATGCCACTGCAGCGTCTGTGCCTCGATCCAGATACGCCGACGGCTATCCTGTACGTTCTTCTCGACAATACCTTTCTCCCAGCCTGAGGCGACGTTGCAGAAGTCGGGGTCAAACAGGTAGTGCGCGCACATGACGGCAAAGCGCGCATTGACTACCCGGCCTTTGCCTTTCTTGACCTTGTCGACTGCCGTCTTCATGTTGTCGTAGATGCCGCGCCGCGGGATGCCGCCCAACGCAGTGAAGGAGCGTGTGTGGGCATCAAACAGCATTTCGTGACCTTGGCCAGGGTACGCGACCAACCAGAATGCTCGACTGGCGCACAGCTTGAGGTGCGAGACCTGCATGCGCCGGTAGATCCCGCCAACCACCAAGCCTTCTTCACTCCAGTCAAACTGGAAGGCTTCACCCAATTCAAACTTCAGTGGCACAAAGGCATGCACGGCCTTGCCCTCCCTGCCACGCCACTCACGCACGAAGGCGGTGATCTGGCTATAGCCGCCTACATAGCCCTCCGCCTTGATTTGAGCAAACAGTGCTTTGGCGGTTCGGCGGTGCTGCTTGGGGCGTAGTGAGTCCGCTTTGAGTGCCCGTTCCAGCGTTACGTGAAAATCAGTGAGTTTCTTGGGAATACTGCTCCGCCGATACATCGGCACCACCGTCTCCGGTGGCCTCACCCATTTGCGTATGGTGTTACGCGATAAACCCGTGCGCTTCGTGATTTCGTGCAGCGACAGTTTGTCGCGTAAATGCATCCGCCGAATCTTGCCTATCATTTCCATAGTGATCACCTGTTTTTCTCCTGCTCAAAAATTGAACAGGATCAGTGGAACACCTGGGTCAGTTTTACATCAGCACATTCGCCTTAAGTGGGTCAGTTTTCGGTCAGCGTCTACACATCTGGCGTGCCAATTGGCGCTGCAAGGCTGTGGCGTGGGACTGCTCGACGAGAACTTGGCGAATGCGTATGTCAAGACAGGGGAATTGGTGCGTGTGCTGCCGGATTGGATTCCCGCAGTGGTGCAGGTGCAAGCCCTGACGACATCACGACTCATGCCGGCGCGAGTTCGTCGCTTTATTGAAATCTTGGAAGCTGCACTTTCCAGCAAATAGGTTCGAGTTACGAATTGGATTTTCCACAAAATCCAAGCCGTCTGGCGCCGCGACGTGCTGTAGCTCTAATGGAGCAACCTCGTGAGCATGAAACCGAAAGATCATTGCTCGGAACTTTGCCGAACGTCTAACAGAACGGATTTGCGTTCTCGTGGGATAGGTGGTCAGCGCAAATGAAATTCGATGACTATTGTCTAA
>JANXLW010000448.1 GCA_025354965.1 Betaproteobacteria bacterium | reverse complement strand
ATGTTGTTGCGGCAAAGCGGCACTTTTCGCGCCAACGAAAAGGTCGCCGAACGGGTGATGGACAACAATGACCTGGAAAAGGAACGTGGCATCACGATTCTGGCGAAGAATTGCGCGGTGGACTGGAAAGAGACGCACATCAACATCGTCGATACCCCGGGCCATGCCGATTTTGGTGGCGAGGTCGAGCGTGCATTGTCCATGGTGGACGGCGTCATGCTGTTGATCGACGCGGTGGAGGGCCCCATGCCGCAAACACGTTTTGTGACCAAAAAAGCGCTCGCCCTGGGTCTCAAGCCCATCGTCGTGGTCAACAAGGTGGACCGCCCCGGTGCGCGTCCTGACTACGTCATCAACGCCGCCTTTGACTTGTTTGACAAACTCGGCGCAACTGAAGATCAACTCGATTTTCCGGTTGTCTATGCATCCGGTCTGAACGGCTGGGCCTCAATGACCGAGGGTGAGCCCGGCGAACAGTGGGGCAAGGACCTGGCACCATTGTTCGACACGGTACTGGCGCATGTGCCCGCCAACAAAGGCAATCCGGCGGCCCCATTGCAACTGCAGATCAGCTCACTGGACTACTCCACTTATGTCGGTCGCATCGGCGTTGGTCGTATCACCCAGGGCACCATCAAGACAAATCAGGAAGTACTGGTAATGGAAGGTGCTGATGGCAAATCCAGCAAGGCCAAAGTGCAGCAGATTTTGAAATTTGAAGGTCTGGAGCGGTTGCCAGCAGACAATGCCGGCCCTGGTGACATTGTTTTGATCAGCGGTATCGAACAGGTCAACATCGGCGTCACCCTGACCGACCCCTTGAACCCGACGCCGCTGCCGATGCTCAAGATTGACGAGCCGACGCTGACCATGAACTTCTGCGTCAACAACTCACCGTTGGCCGGGCGCGAAGGCAAGTATGTAACGAGTCGCCAATTGCGCGACCGTCTGGACCGCGAGTTACAGGCCAACGTTGCGCTGCGGGTGGCCGACACCGATGAAGAAGGCATTTTCGAAGTCTGCGGGCGCGGGGAATTGCACCTGACGATTCTGGTCGAAAATATGCGCCGCGAGGGCTACGAGCTGGCAGTGTCCAAGCCACGGGTGGTGTTCAAACTGGTAAACGGCGAGAAGCATGAGCCAATCGAGATGCTGACGGTAGATGTTGAGGACAGCCACCAGGGTGGCGTGATGCAGGCACTTGGCTTGCGCAAGGGCGACCTCGTCAACATGGAACCGGATGGCCGTGGTCGCACCCGATTGGAATACCGCATTCCGGCGCGCGGCCTGATTGGTTTTCAAAACGAGTTTTTGAACCTGACGCGTGGCACCGGTTTGGCCAGCA
>JANXLW010000407.1 GCA_025354965.1 Betaproteobacteria bacterium | reverse complement strand
CACCGAGCCCCAGGGGTCATAGTCTTCCGTGCTGGCCAGACCGTCGCGCAGGTACAGCAGGTCGGATACCTTGATGTTCCTGCGCTCATCCTTGCGCCAGGAAGCCACCCACGCCGGTTCGCGTGCCGGCGAAAATGCGTCCACCACTGCGGAGTCCAGCGACAGCTGCGTGTCGACCGAGAGCTTGTGCATCAGCATGCCATTGACCGTCTTGCTCATGGACCAGCCGTGCAAAGGTGTGCCGGATGCGAATCCCGTCGCTGTGCGCAACACCAGCAGGCGCCCCTTGTGAACCACCGCCACACCGCGGGCATTGGCGGCCAGCGGGTCGCCGGCACCGACAAAGGCCTGATCGACAATTTTTTGCAGTGCGGACGCATCCACGCCAGTGGGCCACTGCGCCACCGGCAAGGCGGCCTCGCCCTGTGGCCACGGTTGGTCGGCATGCGGGTTGACGCGCTTGGCCGCTGATGCCGACGCGCCGGATGGCGCCACATCCAGCACGCAACCGCGCTGCGCCAGCAACACCGCCTGGCGCGTAAACAGGCCGGCGAACTTTGCCGTGACGCTGCTGGTCTTTTCATCCACTGCAATACTGATCAAGCCCAATACCGGGCTGGCGGGCAGCACGTCATCCGCCAACAACTTTTGCCATGGGCGCCCGGCCACAAACGCAGCAGAACACACGCCCTTGGCCGCCATGCCGGCCGCATTTTGTGGGATGCCCAGGTAAAGCAAGGCCGCGAGGGCAAGCGCCACCAAAGCCACCAGCAGGCCCAAGGCCATCAACAAAGCGCGTTTGATCGAGCCCGATGCGTTCACCATAAGAATTCCCGGTAGAAATGCAAGGACTGACTCTACCCCAAGTATCAGACCATGGAACAATAGCGTCATGCCCTATTTGCCCACCTTCATCGCCCCGGCCCGCTTCACCGACCCGGCCGCTGCACTGGCGCGCGCCCGTGAGATTTATGACACCAGCATCGCCCACCTGCGTTCCGCCATGCAGCGCTTTGTGGATGGCGACGACCTGCCCGGTCATGCGCGCGCCTGCTACCCGTTTGTGCGGGTACAGACCGACACCGTGGCACGCCTGAGCTCGGCCGAGAGTGCCCGCCTGAGTTACGGTTTTGTAGCCGGGCCGGGGCGCTTCGAGACCACCTTGAGCCGCCCTGATTTGTATGCCCAGTACTACCTGGAGCAATTCACCCTGCTGCTGGAAAACCACCAGGTTGAGCTGGAAGTGGGCACCAGCGCGCAGCCGATTCCGGTGCACTTCTCGTTTGCCGAGAACGATCACATCGAGGGCAACCTGAGTGCCGAACGGCGTCAGTTGATGCGTGACGTGTTTGACCTGCCAGACCTGGCCGCCATGGACGACGGCATTGCCAACGGCACGCATGTGCCGCGGCCGGGCGAGGCGCAACCGCTGTCCCTCTTTACCGCGCCGCGAGTCGACTATTCGCTGCACCGCCTGCGCCACTACACCGGCACTGCACCCGAGCATTTCCAGAACTTCGTGCTGTTCACCAACTACCAGTTTTACATCGACGAGTTTGTCCGTCTCGGGCATGAGGCGGTGGCCAACCCGAACAGCGAGTACATCGCGTTTGTGGAACCCGGCAACGTCGTGACGCGCCGCCTTGGTACGCCGGCGCTAGCGGGTGACGAGCTGGGCAAGATACCGCCACGCCTGCCGCAAATGCCGGCTTATCACCTGGTGCGCGCGGATCGCAGCGGCATTACCATGGTCAACATCGGCGTCGGCCCGGCCAATGCCAAGACCATCACCGACCACATTGCCGTACTTCGCCCGCACGCCTGGATCATGCTGGGCCACTGCGCCGGTCTGCGCAACTCGCAGCAGCTCGGTGACTATGTGCTGGCACATGGCTATGTGCGCGAAGACCACGTGCTGGACGAAGAGCTGCCGCTGTGGGTGCCGATTCCGGCGCTGGCCGAAATTCAGGTAGCGCTGGAAGCGGCGGTGTCGGAAGTGACGCAGCTCAAGGGCCCCGAGCTCAAACGCATCATGCGCACCGGCACCGTGGCCAGCACCGATAACCGCAACTGGGAGCTGCTGCCAGACAACGGCCCACAGCGCCGCTTCAGTCAGAGTCGCGCGGTGGCGCTGGACATGGAGAGCGCCACCATCGCGGCCAACGGCTTCAGGTTTCGGGTGCCGTACGGAACGCTCTTGTGTGTGAGCGACAAGCCGCTGCACGGCGAAATCAAGTTGCCCGGCATGGCCAATCACTTCTATCGCGAACGGGTGGACCAGCATTTGCGCATCGGCATGCGCGCCATTGAGCTGCTACGCCAGCAGGGCGTTGACCAATTGCACAGTCGCAAGCTGCGCAGCTTTGCCGAGGTGGCGTTTCAGTAAGCTGGCTGCGGATTTGTCAAGTCGAAATTCACGGAGTTTTGGCTTCACACTCCTTGGGTTTGAGTCGGCGGGACTGGGGTGGATGCAGGGGTCTCATACGCTTCGCTTTTTGAAATCATCCCCAGCACCTGCCGCGCCCTGTTGCCCGCCCTTTAGCCGACATTGACTCAAACCGAAAAGAATGCGGTAGTGCCCTTGAAGAAGATATTACAGCCCGCAACTTCTCGAGCAGATGTTTAACTTCATTCACCCCCAACCAGTTGTAAGCCGAAGACCAGTCGCTGAAATGATCGTACGACAAGAGGCAAGAGCATCAATCACCGCAGAGACGGTGCGCGTTGCCAAACCTGGCCGACATCGTCAAGGGGTTCCGTCGGATGGGGTGAAAGTACCAAACCCTGCCAACACACTACAACGACGGTTCTCTAAACAAATTCCCTGATAGGCAGACACCCATGCTGGCGAGAGTGTCTCGCTGCGCATGGGTCTGCACCTCTTCGGTAATCGTTGTCAACCTCAAGCCCCCCCCGACCAAGGCATCCGAGGCGACGATGGTACTCAAGCTGCAATGACATGGCGTGCGCGTGCGGTTCCGCACTTTGCCCGCAACTTCACATCACATCGCATCTCCAGAAAGCCGACCGGCACGATCTGATCAACCATCATGGTGCCGCGCACGTCCACGTCACCTGCCACATTGACTTCGAGCAACTCAATCTCCACTCCGAGCAGGTTGGCGACCATTCGAACCGATGAATCCTGGCAAGCGGCAAGTGCGGCGCACAGGACATCGCCGGGGGTCGGTGCGTCGTGGGGACCACCGAGAGCTTAGTGGACGCCAACTGGCACGACCACGCCGCAGCCGGGCACAGGTTCAACCACCAAATGGTAAGGATCGCTTGCGTCTGTCCCGGAGGTTCGCCCGTGGTCGACGACCAATGCGGTGCCGGGATCGGTCTTGTAGCGGGCTCGCAGGGGAGCCTGTGCCTCTCGGACATTAGCGCTAATTGTTGACATGATTTCTCTCTTTTCCAAAGGTTGGTAATTCGGAACACAAGTCGTTGCCGGGGTGATTTGCCCAGGTTCTGCACTATTTGAGCTGGATCCCCCGTTCGCACCCGTTCAACGATTGATAACAACCTCCAGGTAGTCGGAGGGAACGACCATCGTGCCGTCGGTTGCCCTGTCGTGCCGCCTGATCAGACTCTTGAGATCGTCGCGAAGTTTTTCTTTTGCCGTGTCGTTCAGGACTTCAAACGCTTTCACAGTGGGGCCATAGTAAGTGCTGAAGACGTCGAGCCAGTGATCCGGGGAGTGCTAACACGTCCGTTCGAAAGCAGTCGGCGTTTCAATTATGTCGCTGTTGGGTGCAGCATGAGATTTCTAGGGCGAATCCCCATGGCAATGGCGTGGCAAGGAGCTTAATGGCTACTTACGTCCAGGTGTTGGCCTTCCAGCTACCGGACATTCGTGACCATCGACTTGCGCAGCAGACTTGTCCTTCGGGGAAATCAAACTTACTACCTGAACCAAGACCACCCATCTCATCCAACGATATCGCAACCCCACCGTTGTCGTCGACCGGTCGTGCGAGATTGCAACCGTTGAATGCCTCGGAGTCAAATCTGTGTCAATCGTCTTGCTCAGTGCCAAGCTGCCCTCGCAGCGCGGGATAGGGCTTGCGGCCCATCATGCCTGCCCACAGCAGTTTGTTGAACTCCGCCGTTGGCACCTGATCGGCTTCGGAGAAGTCAAAACCGGCCATGACCTTGTCCCAATAGGCAGCACTGTGCCTGGGCTTGATGCTGGGACCTGTTGCAAACTTCACGCTGTGGCCACCCAGCGCCAAATTCAGCTTTGTCGTCTTCAGCACAGTTGAGGCGACGGCGCTATAGGTCCAGGCACCGGACGATTTGATATCGAACACGTCGGCCATGGGTGGTTGAAAGGCGGTGTTTAAATTGATGTGTTGCGTGCCCAGAATATCTTCAATCGTGCGCAGCACATTGACCTGGTTATAAAGTCTGTTGACGACCACCCCCTGCTTCACGTAGGGCCCGACGACATAGGCCGGGGCGCGATGCGAATCCACGTGATCAGGACCATCCTGAACGTCGTCCTCGATGACAATCACCAGCGTGTCGGCTGCGTACGGACTGTGCGCCAGCGCCTCGACCAGGCGGCCGACTGCCAGATCGTTGTCAGCCTGCTGGGCTTCTGGCGTATTGACGCCGCCGAGCGCGGTGCCAAAATTGCCCATATGGTCGTGGCTCAATCGCACCAGGGAAAGGCTGGGTAGATTTTTGTTGGCGACGAATTCATCAAACTCGCGCTTCCACTCGGCGTAGCGCCACAGGTCCGGATAGTTCTGGTCGTAGCCGCGAAAGTAGATGTCGGTCAGCGGCACCAGGGCCGGATCAAGTGCAGCAACCTGAATGACGCGCGCAGCGAAAGGATCGGATACCGGTTTGGCAATGGTGCCGATGCTGCCGACGTTGTTCACCAGGAAGCCGTAATTTCGAACCGTCCCGCCGGCCTGCAACACGGCGTTGAAAATAAAACCGTTCTGGACACCAAACGGAGCGTCCGCGGAGGCGTGGTTGCCGGTTCCGGTCAACAGGTTGGCAGTGCCGCCAGGCAGGCTTGCCGAGGCTTCACTGTAGCTGGTCGTCCCGACGGGACCGGCTGCGCCATCGCGCAAGGCGACCGTTGCGAAGTTCACCGGCACGTTGCGATTTTTTCCCTCTGATTCATACGACAAACCTCGGTCAATGGCAGCGTAGCTGATTTGCTGCGTGATCGCTTCCGTGTTGGTGACCCGGCCTTGCAACACCCATGACCAGCCGTCCATGCTGCCGTCGCCAGGGTCCATGAAGTTGTCCAGCGTAACGAACCTGGTCGCCAGACTGTGCAGGTTCGGCGTGATGGCTTTGCCAAACTGGGTCAACCTCGGGTCGCCGTTCGCGCCATTGGCGAGGTCACCCAAAACCTGGTCGTAAGTACGGTTTTCCTTCACGACATAAATGATGTGCTTGATGCGGTCATGTAAAAAACTCATCACCGCAGCGTCGTTGGCATCCGGTACGGCGGAGTAGAAATTGTTCTGCGCGACCTTCGCCGTCAGAGCCGGCAGGTCAACAGATGTCGGTGTAGGCGCACTGACCAGGGACGCCCGCTCCAGCTGAAACTGAAACTGGTTCGATGCAATAGCGGTATTGTCGGCTGCTGTGTTTCCACCAGGATAAGTGGCGCTTGTCAAGGCGGCGGTCTGGCGCGACAGGTGGCCGGGATTGGGGCCAGTGGCGTTCTTGCCGTTGACGATATACATCCAGCTACCGTCGGCACTGAAGGTGATGTCGTGCGGCTCATAGGCGGTCGGAATCAGGCCGCTGACAGTGTTGGCGTTGAGGCCAGTTAACGGGATCACGGCAATCGAGTTGGCACCGGCATTGACGGCATAAAGCGTTTTGCCGTCGCTTGAGAGCGTCACAGCAAAAGTGCCGGCACCGGTGTACTTGGGGCTTGGCAACATGCCCGCCGGTGCGCGTGCGTCGATCCGGCTGGTGACATTGTTGGTGGAAGTGTCGATGACAGCCACCTGGTCGGCGTTGTCCTGCGCTACATAAAGCCTGGCCTGCGCTGCGTCGAGCGTCATGCCAAGGGGATTGCCATCCACCTTGATGCGCTTCACAAGCCGCCCCGCAGTGGCAGAGGAAATGTCGATCACCACGATCTCCCGGTCACGGGCCGACGACACATAGGCCACGTCATTGCCCTTGACAACTACAGCGAAAGGATAAGTACCGCCAACACCACCGCTGGCACCCTCATTGTTGACAAAGAAAGGGCGCAAATCGTGCTCGTAGCGCACTCTGCCCGTCGCTGTGTCAATTACGCTGATCGAGTCGTTGTAGTTGTTGGCGACGACTAGCGTCTTGCCATTCGAGGAGATATCCATCCCGCCGACGTTGGGTTGAACCTTGACGCCCATGCCTGTGCCCGAGTGTTTCAGCGCAAGCTGCCTGGCTGGTGCCCAAGCGCCAGCGGTCCGGGCATAGACATAGACCGCGTCGTCGTTGCCTCCAGCGGCGTACAGCGTGTTGCCGTCAATGGAGAAAACCAGGCCAACATGGGCGTTGGTTTGCTGAATCACCTGGGTCAGCAAAGGCTTCGCCTGGTTGGCACCCGCGACGTTGTAAAAGAAAATGTACTGCGTCGAGTTCGTGGCATCAACCGTGCCGTCTGCTTTATGGAGCGAGTTCTGACCGGCGCACAGGATCGCCAGCGTGGTGCCATCCGGACTTAATTGCGAGCGTACCGCCTCACCCGCGACAAAGTTCGGATAGTCGGCCAAGCCAGGATTCAAAAACTGTTGCACGGCACGACCCATGAACGTTGGCGTAACGCGCTGGCCGGTCGCCAAAGTCACGTCGCTGCTGAGTTCCGGCAACGCGGCATACACAGACGCGGTCAGCACAAGGGTGGACGCCAGCATGCCGATACTGAGCAGATGCCTGGTTTGAAGTTTGTTCATGTGGATTTGCAGTTGAAGGATCGACACAAGGCGGTCCGGTCCTGAATTTTAGGGTCGCGCATGAAAGTCGCAGTCTGCCTCGTTAGCAACCCTCATCCAAACCCGATTGACGCACGCCAGCAAGTCGCCTCTATGACGCTGGGAGCGCGAGCCAGCCAACCACCATCCGCATGTGTCCGGGCCTGAGTACGCCGGGCCACGGCTGGCGCGGCTGGCAACGAGCCGCTTCACTGATTGAGTGATTGCGCGACGAATTAACTTGTACACAATTTAATTGTGTGATAAACTAAATCTATGCCATCGCTGAATCGATCTACTGCTGTTACTCAAACTTTACTGCTGGAAAATCAGTTGTGCTTTGCGCTTTATTCCACCTCACTTGCCATCACCAAGCTCTACAAACCTCTGCTCGAACCGCTGGGACTCACTTACCCGCAGTACCTTGTGATGCTGGTGTTGTGGGAGCAGGATGATGTATCGATATCCGCTTTAGGTGAGCGCCTGTTTCTCGACTCCGGCACGCTGACGCCCTTGCTCAAACGCATGGAGACGGCACAATTGCTGGTGCGCAGCCGATCAACGCAGGATGAGCGCCGGGTTCACATTTCCCTCAGCGCCGCGGGTCGCAAGCTGCAGGCTCGTGCTGCAAGAGTTCCAGCCTGCATAGTCAGCGCCGTCCAGCTTTCGGTACCGGAGCTGACGGCTTTAACGAAAAGGGTGCAGACCCTGCGCCGACAGTTGATTGCCTGACTGCACACAGTTTTAGTTTTGCCACCTGTACGCTGCTTTTTTTAACCTGCTTCGATGCAATTATTTTAAGGAATCACCATGGTCACCAAAGTTGAAAATGTTGTCTACCGGGCCTACGCCAGCGCCACCGGCGGGCGTGATGGCAGTGTCAAGTCGTCCGACGGTCTGATCGACCTCAAGTTGACGGTGCCCAAGGAAATGGGCGGCGCCGGTGGTGGTGCCAACCCCGAGCAATTGTTTGCCGCCGGCTACAGCGCCTGCTTCATAGGTGCCATGAAGTTTGTGGCTGGCAAGAACAAGCTGGTCATGCCGGCCAACGCCTCCATCAACGCCACCGTGGGCATTGGCCAGATTCCGGCCGGATTTGGCATTGAAGTGCAAATGCTGGTGAGTCTGCCCGGCATGGACCGCGCGGTGGCACAGGACCTGATTGACAAAGCCCACCAGGTCTGCCCGTACTCCAACGCCACCCGCGGCAATATTGAAGTGACACTTACGCTGGCCTGATTTGCAGACTCTGCCGACCTACCCTATTCGCCCCATCACATGAAACATACCGTGCTTGCCTTTCTGGTCCGACGGGACCAGCTCGCAACAACAGAGTTGCGCAGTTCGCTGGGGCAGACCTTGAATAGCGGCGAGGTCCGCCTGCGCGTAGACAAGTTTGCGTTGACATCCAACAATATTACCTACGCCGCGTTTGGCCAGGCGATGAACTATTGGTCCTTCTTTCCGGTTGACCCGGCAGACGCCCCACTTTGGGGACGGATCCCGGTATGGGGTTTTGGCACGGTGCTGGAGTCGCTTCATCCGGCGCTGGCCGTGGGCGAAAAGTTCTATGGTTACTACCCGATGTCAAGCAGCGTGGTAGTTCAGCCTGCGCGTGTGTCTGACACCGGCTTTTCGGACGGCGTCGCGCACCGCACGCATCTG
>JANXLW010000390.1 GCA_025354965.1 Betaproteobacteria bacterium | reverse complement strand
CCCCCACGGCAAGTGACAGACCAGACCAGTTGCGGGGCAGCAAAGGCAGACCCAGTGAAAAAGTAAGTGAAGCTTGTTGCACGCCATCCTGGTCGCTGAACCACTGCCGCCCCAGCCGGCCGCGACCGGCGGTTTGCTGCTTTGCCACCAGCAACACCGGCGCCAGGCGTCCTTCGCGTGCGCGGCACATCAATTCGGTATTGGTCGATTCAATCTGCTGCACCACTTCAATGGTAAAACCTGGCAACACCGGTGTAATGGCTTGCCAAATTTCTTGCGTCGGCCAAACAACAGCCCCGTCTCCAGCAACTTTCCGGCCATTGGCGGCATTCAACGACACCTGCGCTGTGCTGCCCATAGCCATGCTTTAGCGACGCGCGCGCTTGGGCGCCAGCAATGTGCCGCGGCACTTTTTCGAGCCGCACCAGCACGGGTACTCGGCCTTGAGCCGGGGCGTGTAGCGCTCTTCGATGATCAGGCCGTAGTCATAGTTGAGTTCCTCACCTGCTTTGATGTTACGCAGGGCTTTGATGAAAATGCGCCCGTCCTGGTCATCGGCTTCGCAGTTGGGTGTGCAAGAGTGATTGATCCAGCGAGAAGAGTTTCCACCGTACAAGGCGTCTATGACGTGGTCGGTATCAACGTGAAAATAGAACGTGTGGTTGGGGTTCTGCGGATCATGCGGGTGACGTTCCTGCGCCTCGGGCCAGCCAATGATCTCGCCTACGTACTCGATAAGTGTCTCGCCTTCCGCGATATCCTGCAGCGCAAAGACGCCTTTGCCGTGCACGCCAGAGCGACGGGTCTGAATACGGCGAGGGGCTCCAGAAGTTACTTTTTTGGACACAGCTAAAAAATTTGGTATGGTGAACTCGTATGGGCGCGCATGTGCGCGCTCACGTGCATGTGCGTGCGCCCGTGCGCCCGCGAGAAAGTGGATTGTAGTCAGATGAAAACTTTAGTCATTGCCGAGAAGCCTTCTGTAGCCCAGGACATCGTGCGGGCCCTTACGCCCCTGGCGGGCAAATTCGAAAAACACGACGAGCATTTCGAAAACGAAAAATACGTTGTTACCAGCGCCGTCGGTCACCTGCTTGAGATTCAGGCGCCCGAAGAATTTGACGTCAAACGTGGCAAGTGGAGTTTTGCCCACCTGCCGGTCATTCCGCCGCACTTTGACGTCAAACCGATGGACAAGACCAAAACGCGGCTTAATGCCATCGTCAAACAGGCCAAGCGCAAAGATGTGAATGCCGTCATCAATGCCTGCGATGCCGGGCGCGAAGGCGAACTGATCTTCCGGTTGATCCAGCAGTACAGCAAGGTCAAGTTGCCGGTGCAACGCTTATGGCTGCAGTCGATGACACCGCAAGCTATTCGCGATGGTTTTATCGCGCTGCGCAGCGACAAGCAGATGCTGCCCTTGGCCGACGCGGCGCGTTGCCGCAGTGAGGCCGACTGGCTGGTGGGCATCAACGGCACACGCGCCATGACGGCCTTCAACTCACGCGATGGTGGTTTCTTTTTGACCACCGTGGGTCGGGTGCAGACGCCGACGCTCTCGGTGGTGGTGGAGCGAGAAGAAAAAATCCGCTCTTTTGTCAGCCGCGACTATTGGGAAGTTCATGCCACCTTTGCGGCCCAGGCTGGCGACTACAACGCCAAATGGTTTGACCCCACTTGGAAAAAAGCCGCTGCCAATGCCGCGGCCGGCAATGACGAGGCGGATGTCGAACTCAAAGCTGATCGCCTCTGGACCGAGCGCGAGGCACAAGCCATTGCCGATACCGTGCGCGGTCAAAAAGCCAGCGTCACCGAAGAAAGCAAGCCCAGCACGCAAGCATCTC
>JANXLW010000356.1 GCA_025354965.1 Betaproteobacteria bacterium | reverse complement strand
CTTCTTGAGCTCATTGCAGTGACTAGCGCACAGGCGGCGCCTCACCTGAATCTGAAATCAGCCACGCTACGCCAACAGGCGCATCGCAAGGACATGAATTTGGATGAGTTTATCTGGTGGCAGCTGCGTGAAATACCTACCGCAAGATCGTTTGCCGATGTCGCAGAACCGTTCGGTTGGCTTGCTCCCGCAATGCCCAAACTCTTGCCCCGCACCAACTTGGCGCTGACGGCCGCAGTGGCACTGTCCTGGCTGCAGGAATTGTTGGATGGCACAAGCGAGGAGGTTCTGGCTCTGCGCTTTGGCGTTGCGCAGAAAAGCCTGGAAAGAATGTCGCAGGACTTCACGTCCTTTTGCCTCCATCTTGCCCGCAGTGCGTGGCCGCGGCGCTTCACTGTCCAGTCACCGCCGCCTGCCGACCTGGGCCATGCTCTGAGCATGGCAGAGTTCGACTTGGCGCGCGCGCATCAAAGAAAGTTTCGCAAGCTGGAGGATTGGCTTTCCCAGGAGCAGGCGCTGCCCGTGCTGCGCGACGCGTGCGCAAGTTGGCAAACCTGCCGCCAGGGTGGCTACATCGCGCTCGACCGCAGCGGACAAATTCTGGGTCTGTACAAATTGCTGTTTGATGCAAACGTAGACCCCCAGGATTTGAGGCTATGCATCGAGAAGCCAGCCCCTGATGACCCGCAGCGGCGGTCACTTCACGAGGCCGGAAAGCTACAACGAGCACTGATTCGCGAAGTGGTTATCGCAGACTTTCTCACTATATTTGGCGTGCGCCCACGTGAATCATTTCCAGAAGCCCGGTTGGGTGATCGTCCTTCAGCCTACCTGCAATGGGACGACCCAGAGCATCGACAAGAGCATAGCAGCGCTTCGTCTTCGTGCGCTGGTCTCGACGCATGGATGGGTGCAGCAGCAGCCCTGTTGTCAATGAAGGAGGCTCAATCGTGAACCCAGAACTAAAACGCCAGCTCATCGTGCGCCTTCCCTTGGCGGAATGTGGCGCATCATTGACCCCCGACGCGCTCCAGCAACGCATCAACGCCCACAAAAGGGACCTCTGTGCCGATATCCCAGCCCTGACCAAGCTGCGCTCCAGCAAGATTGAGTTCCGCCACGAGTTGTTGAATGCTGGGCTGTGGCTGGGCGTTTATCTTGAGGAGATGCCTCAAATGGCGCTTCAACTTCCTGCTGATAAATCTAGTCGATTTCTGTTGACCGACCTGTTTTTGCAGGATGTGGCTTTGGTCAAAAGTCAGCAGAAAGGGATCCACACGCGAATTACCAGAGCGTTGAGCTCGGCGGTTGACCCGTCTGCAGACAACGAAGTTCTAAAAATCAGGAGGCGACTCAAAAGTACCAAACGGGACGAGGGGTTCCTGGTTCCGAACGGACCAGAACCAGAACGGCTTCACCATGACAGCTTGCCAAAGGTGCTGCCCAGAGGTTATGGGCTCGAGGCTCGTGTGCGTGTCAATTGGCTAAGTCCCAAGAATGCCGAGGTGACGTTATGCGAGGTCGTCAACTTGCAAGGCAATGACACCATCAGCCTCACGCCCAATACGCGAATCAAACTCCTTCGCCCGGGGACACACCGCCGGCCAGAGTCCGGGCGGCGGCTTCAGGAGGCCATGGATAGAAATTGTGAACTCACGCTTTTGGTGACGGTAGCCTTGAACTGGATAACAGGTGAACCAATGTACCTTGAACTGGTCGCCTTTGTGGACGACAATGGAGGACAACACGCGTCGCGGCGAGGACCCAAAGGATTGACCTAAGATAATGACAGTAATCTTAGGTCATAGTGGTTAAAAATCGGGCGGGGTGATTTTTCACCCCGTTCACACAAGTAAATCTGAGCCCCGGCTGGTTGCTTGACTACCCGGTCGTACACGATTCCAACCTGGAAAAGAACTTCATCATGGCGGCGCTAGCTTGCCCTGTGGTTGTAGACATAGTTCACCAGCCGCTCACGCTCAAGCTGGTTCATCTGGCCGTTTGCGGCGGCGAAAGATGAGCGCCATGATAGGCAGAATCTTCACGGCCCAGCGGTGAACGGTGGAGTGGTCCACAAAGACGCCACGCTCCTGCGTAAGCGGCTAGCCGTGACACCTTGACGGGGTGCCGGACCTGTGCCAGGTCGTCGACCGCCTCAACCCAACGGCTGCCAGCGATGTGGGAGCAGCTCGTCGATTCGGCTGTTCAGGTGCGATGGCAGCCGCGTGAGCACGT
>JANXLW010000225.1 GCA_025354965.1 Betaproteobacteria bacterium | reverse complement strand
GAGTTCCATGACCGTCATGCTGTCAAGCGCGGTCAAAAATGTGTCTTTATCGAATGCCATTTTCATTTCCTAAAATATTGGTTACCACATGCAGCGGGCCGTCAGGCCGCAACTGCCTCAGCGGGTGCATCTTGCACGGCTACGCCATTTTTTTCCGCGATCGCCGCCAGCACACGTGCTATGCGCGAAATCGGGGATTGCATCAAGCCCAGCAACTGTGCCAGCAACACTTCCTTGGAAGGGATGCTTGCCAACTGCTTAACGCCGTTCATGTCCAGCGCTTTTCCGCCGTATGCACCACCGCGAATCACCAACTTGTCGTTGGTTTTCGCGAAGTCGGCCACCACTCGCGCGGCAGCCACTGCATCTTCAGAAAAGCCATAGATCAGCGGTCCGGTCATCAAGTCGGACACTACTTCAAAGCCACTGCCAGCGACAGCTCGGCGAGCCAAAGTGTTTTTCAACACACTCAGACTTACGCCGTTGCTGCGCGCTGTGGAGCGCAATTTGGTCATGTCAGCGACCGTGATGCCACGGTATTCCGCCAGTATCAGCGTTTGAGCTTTTGCGGCGAGGCCAGTCACATCGTTGATGACCGCTTCTTTCTCACTGCGATTAAGACTCAAGGTCTACTCCTTCAAAATGTGCCGGTCGGCAAACTGCCTTCAAGCACGCCACATTGCAGCGACCAACTGTTTCGGAAAACCAATTCCATCTGCAGCGGGATCGCCATCTGCGTTGGCTCAAGGCCTGAGGCGGACCCCACGCCCATTGATTAAGTGCCTCCCCGCATCGCTGCGGCTGGCACGCCAACGGTCTCGGATGACCTGCTCACACTTCTCAGTATGAACAGCCCACCACATCAGGCCGCCTTCTCAGGCAACCTAAATTTTGCAATTACGCTGCGATTGTTTGCATGTCCACGCGGACACCCACACCCATCGTTGACGAAACCGCCACTTTCTTCAAATAAACACCTTTGCTGGTTGACGGTTTGGCCTTGGTCAAGGCATCAATCAGCGTGACCAAGTTACCCTGCAACTTGTCATTGTCAAATGAACGACGACCAATCGTGGAGTGAACAATACCTGCCTTGTCAACACGGAACTGCACCTGGCCTGCCTTGGCGTTCTTTACTGCGGTTGCGACATCGGGCGTGACGGTACCAACCTTGGGGTTCGGCATCAAACCGCGCGGGCCCAGAATTTGCCCCAGGGTACCGACGACGCGCATGGCATCCGGTGCCGCAATCACAACGTCAAAAGGCATGTCGCCAGCCTTGATCATGGCCGCCAGATCATCCATGCCGACGATATCAGCACCAGCAGCTTTGGCTTCTTCCGCCTTGGCGCCTTGGGCAAACACTGCCACACGCTTGGTCTTGCCGGTTCCGTTGGGCAGCACAACCGCGCCGCGCACGACTTGATCCGACTTCTTGGCATCGATTCCGAGCTGCACGGCCACATCAATCGATTCATCGAATTTGGCGTTAGCACATTCTTTGACAAGGCCCAAGGCATCTGCCAACGGGTACAGCTTGTTAGAGTCAACTTTGCCCTGGAAGGCTTTTTGTTTTTTGGTGAGCTGGGTCATTTAAACGCCCTCCACATTCACGCCCATCGAACGGGCAGAGCCAGCGATGGTACGAACCGCTGCATCCATGTCGGCGGCAGTCAGGTCTTTCATTTTGGTTTTGGCGATCTCTTCGAGTTGAGCACGCGTGACTTTGCCAACTTTGAGGGTGTGCGGCGTGGCAGAACCCTTGTCAATTTTCGCTGCCTTCTTGATCAGGATCGAGGATGGCGGCGACTTGATGACAAAGGTGAAACTCTTGTCCGCAAAAGCGGTGATCACCACTGGCAACGGCAGACCGGGCTCGATACCTTGGGTCTGGGCGTTAAACGCTTTACAGAACTCCATGATGTTCAGGCCGCGCTGACCCAATGCCGGGCCGATCGGTGGTGATGGATTAGCCTTGCCTGCTGGGACTTGCAGTTTGACAAAACCGACGATTTTTTTCGCCATGCTTTACTCCTTGCGGGTAATAACGCCCTGACCGTGCTACTAAGTTTGCAGGTCCGGGCTCCCCGGGGTTAACGACTCACTCACTAGATTCGCACCGAGTCGAAAAATGCGAATCCTTAATCAGTTCAGAATGACACCAAAAAGTTTCAAGTTTTTTCAATCTGCGAAAACTCAAGTTCGACTGGTGTAGCGCGACCGAAAATTGTCACTGCAACACGGACCTTGCTCTTTTCGTAATTGACGTCTTCCACCGAGCCATTGAAATCGGTGAACGGACCATCCTTGACACGTACATACTCACCCACCACAAATTCGACTTTGTGACGCGGCTTCTCAGTGCCCTCCTGCATCTGGGAAACGATCTTTTTAACCTCGGCTTCCGAGATCGGAGACGGCCGAGTCTTGGCGCCGCCGACAAAACCGGTCACCTTGTTGGTGTGCTTGACGAGATGCCAGGTGTCATCATCCATCACCATTTCGACCAGCACATAGCCAGGGAAGAACTTACGTTCTGTGGTTTTTTTCTGACCATTCTTGATCTCGACCACTTCCTCCATGGGAACCAGAATACGACCAAATTTGTCCTGCATGCCGGCGCGATTGATGCGTTCGATGATGTTGCGCTCAACCGCTTTTTCCATACCCGAATAAGCATGAACCACATACCACCGCAGATCGGGGTTGGTTGGCGCCGTGGCCAACACCTGCGCCGCCGCAGAAATATCGATTGCAGGGGTTTCTACAACATCAGTCATTACTTTTTCCACCCCAGAATCAAGTCATAAAACAACCACTCCAGCGTCTTGTCGGTAAGCCAGAGAAACAAAGCCATCACAAGGACAAAAGCAAACACGTAAGCGGTCATCTGAATCGCTTCCTTGCGGGCTGGCCAAACAACCTTTTTTACTTCGCGCCAGGCATCCCGACCAAACGCATAGAGCGCCCTGCCTGGCTCGGACGTGAAAAAAACCACTGCCGCTGCAGCCAAACCCAATAGCAGAGCACCCCATTGCGCAAGCTGCCCCTGCTTGCCCAGCAAATAAAACGCGGCCAGCGCTGCAACAACCAACGCGGCTGCCGCACCCAGCTTGGCTTTATCGACTCCGGTACTGACAGTTTCAACTTGTGAGGTAACCATTTTTCTCTATCTCGCGCCTTTTTCTACTTCAAATCAAACTATGCGCTCTTTAGACGCTGAAGCCCGCTGCCTGAATAGCGGGCTTGAAATCCACCTTCTTTACACAGTCTGGTGGCAGGGGCGGAAGGAATCGAACCATCAACCTTCGGTTTTGGAGACCGACGCTCTGCCAATTGAGCTACGCCCCTGTATATCTATCACGCGATGATTTTGGCAACCACACCGGCACCGACCGTCTTGCCACCTTCGCGGATGGCAAAGCGCAGGCCTTCTTCCATGGCGATCGGGTTGATCAGTTTCACAGTGATCGACACGTTGTCACCCGGCATCACCATTTCCTTGCCTTCAGGCAACTCGATCGCACCGGTCACGTCCGTCGTGCGGAAGTAGAACTGAGGGCGGTAGTTGTTGAAGAAAGGCGTGTGACGGCCGCCTTCGTCCTTGCTCAGCACATAGACTTCAGCGGTGAAGTGCGTGTGCGGCTTGATCGAACCCGGCTTGCACAGGACCTGACCACGCTGGACGTCTTCACGCTTGGTGCCGCGCAGCAGCACGCC
>JANXLW010000219.1 GCA_025354965.1 Betaproteobacteria bacterium | reverse complement strand
CGGCGCGCGCAGCATCGAATCCCTGTCGGCGGAGATTGACGCGTTGAGCGAGAGCGTCGACCTGCGTGGCGAGGAGATTCTGGGCGCGTTGTACGACTATGCGGAGATGATCGCGCCGGCGCGGCGCTAAGAATGCCGTCTACTGCGCGCAGTGCAAAACTCATTGCAAAACTGCCATTTTGCAGACTTCGTCGATCCAGTTCAAACGCTGCCCCTGCATTTCACGCATCACAATTCGGAACGCCCTTCCTGATAGGTGTTGCAGTGACCAGATGAGTGACGATTGGCCCCGGTCGGCCAGTCTTTCCTGAAACTGCGATGCCACCCTGCAATAAATCATCGGTTCTGGCGTTCGCGTCGGGTTCAAGCCCAGCGTGGTATTGGCATATCGCAATTCCGACGACGATAAATTGCCGATCAATGCCAGGGCACTCGCGCGCAGGGGCAATTCGTTGTCAACGGCTTGAAGGAAGCGGGAGGATTCATCACACTTGGGGGGTGAAGGTGATTGCCCATTAAAGTGATACAAGGCCAACCAGCCAGCCGAAGCAAGGCCGCCAAGAAGACGGCCTGAAATGGGGCAGTCAATCGCACCGCGACGCCGTCGTGGCAAGACCAAACCGGTCCTCTACCTGCTCGCAGGTCCGAATGGCGCAGGCAAGTCGACGCTGACTATTGCGCCACTGCATCGGAACGAGATGTGGAAGGGATTGGGTAGACGCGGGGCAGCTCAAACGGCTTCAAGCCGCTGCACCATATCGGGGAACTGCGCCACCATACGGATCAGCAATGCGGCTTGCGCATTGGGCTTGGCTCGCCCCTGCTCCCAGTTCTCCACAGTGCGAGGGTTGGTGCGTAGATAGCGGGCGAAGACTGTGCGCGACAGGTGCAATTGCTCGCGAACGGCCAGTACTTCCTGCGGTGCCAATATCGGTACAGGATGGGCTTGTACCTTGATCTGGCGCAGGGTCAATTTGCCTTCCCGCTCTGACTTCAAAGCATCCAGGCCTTCGACGAGTTCGGAAAAAATATCGCGTTTCTTCATGAGGTTAAATCTCCTTCCTTTGCCGATGCCGGCGTTCGTTGTTCAACAGACGCTTTACGGCCTTGCGTTGGTCAGCGGTCAAATCGTCGGCTTGGTCCTTGTCGTACACGGTGAATAGCCAAAACTGCTCGCCACCCAGCCACCAGTAGTAGACGATCCACAGACCGCCACGCTTGCCTTTTCCGCGGCGAGAGTCGGGTTGACGCAGCTTTCGCAGTCCGCCGGTTCCTTCCATGACATCCCCCGCAAGAGGGTTTTGCATCAGTTCGTTTTGCAACGCCCGGTAAGCATCGTCATCCATGTAGCTTGCACGCAAGCGCTCGAATGCCGACAATGCAACGAACGTAGCCTTCATGAATTGCATTGTACGCTACTTGCGTATGTTGTTCAGTTCCCATGCAGACGCCTTGGGATGTACTCCGCAGCACTTCTGGGTGAGTTATGCATCCTCGCTTATTGCGTTCCGAAAATACGATCACCGGCGTCGCCCAGGCCCGGCAGGATGTAGCCGTGGCTGTTGAGCTGGCGGTCAACGGCGGCGGTGTAAATGTCGACATCGGGGTGCGCTTTGCGCAGCGTGGCTATGCCTTCGGGGCAGGTCAGCAGACAGACGAACTTGATTGATTTGGGTTTGAGCGCCTTCACGCGGTCAATCGCCGCCACCGCTGAATTGCCGGTGGCCAGCATCGGGTCCACGACCACCACATCACGCTCCTGCGTGTCCTTGGGCATCTTGAAGTAGTACTCCACCGCTTGCAGGGTTTTGGGGTCGCGGTAAAGACCAATGTGACCGACCCGTGCACCGGGCACCACCGTCAGCATGCCGTCCAGAATGCCGGTGCCGGCGCGCAGGATGGACACCAAAACCAGCTTTTTGCCGTCAATCATCTTGGCGGTCATGGTCTCCAGCGGCGTTTCTATCTCCACTTCCTGCGTCGGCATGTCGCGCGTCACCTCGTAGGCCATCAGCATGCTGAGTTCATTGAGCAGCGTGCGAAAGCTGTTGGTGCTGGCATCCTTTCTACGCATCAAGGTGAGTTTGTGCTGAACCAAGGGGTGGTCAATGACGTGGACCTGGGGGTCGCTGCTAGTGGGGGTGCTCATGGTTGTGTCTTTCTCAAAAAGTACAATTGATCCGATAGCGTAACGAACTTTTGAAGGATTTCCCGTGGCAGGACACAGTAAATGGGCCAATATTCAGCACCGTAAAGGTCGTCAGGATGAAAAGAGGGGCAAGGTATGGACGCGCATCATCCGCGAAATCACGGTGGCGGCCCGCGCTGGTGGCGGGGATTTGGGCACCAACCCACGTTTGCGCCTGGCGGTAGACCGCGCCAAGGCGGCCAACATGCCGGCTGACCGCGTCAAATACAACATTGACAAGGCCACCGGTAATCAGGAGGGTGTCACCTACGAAGAAATTCGTTACGAGGGCTACGGCATTGGCGGCGTCGCCATCCTGGTCGACACCATGACCGACAACAAGGTGCGCACGGTGGCCGAAGTGCGCCACGCTTTTGCCAAGTATGGTGGCAATATGGGCACCGAAGGCTCGGTGGTGTTCCAGTTCAAGCATTGCGGTCAGCTGATTTTTGCCCCCGGCACGAACGAAGACAAGGTGATGGAAGTGGCACTGGAGGCGGGTGCCGAAGACGTAATTACAGACGATGACGGCGCCATCGAGGTGTTGACCGCTTACGCCGATTTTGAGGCCGTCAAGAACGCGCTGGAAGCGGCTCACTTGAAGCCTGAGGTGGCCGAGGTCACGATGCGCGCTGAAAATCCGATTGAGCTGACTGGTGACGAGGCGGTGAGGATGCAAAAGCTGCTGGATGTTCTGGAAGAACTGGACGACGTGCAAGAGATTTACCACAACGCAGAGATTGACAGCGACGCGCTATGAATGTTCTTGTAATTGGTGGTGGTGGCCGTGAGCACGCCCTGGCCTGGAAATTGGCACAGTCACCCAAGGTGCAAAAAATCTACGTGGCGCCGGGTAACGCAGGCACTGCCATGGACGACCGCCTGGAGAATGTCGACATCACCGAAATCGAAGAACTGTGCGCTTGGGCAGTTGCGAAAAAAATAGCCCTCACGGTGGTCGGCCCGGAGGCACCCCTGGCGGCTGGCGCGGTCGATGAGTTTCGTAAACACGGCTTGCGCGTATTTGGCCCAACCCAGACGGCCGCCCAGTTGGAGAGTTCCAAGGCATTCTCCAAGGCTTTCATGAACCGTCATGGTATTCCGACGGCGCAATACGAGACTTTCACGGACCCGGTAGCGGCCCATGCCTATCTCGCCACAAAGGAAGCTCCCATTGTGGTCAAGGCCGATGGTTTGGCGGCAGGAAAGGGCGTAGTGGTGGCGATGACGCTGGCCGAGGCGCACGAGGCGGTGGACTTCATGCTGATTGCCGACGTGCTTGGCGCCGCGCATAACAAGGGTGGGGACGGCAAAGCATTGCCGCGGGTCGTCATAGAAGAATTTTTAGCGGGTGAGGAAGCCAGCTTTATTGTGCTGTGTGACGGCAAGAATGTTCTGGCACTGGCCACCAGTCAGGATCACAAGCGGCTTCTGAATGGCGATCTGGGCCCCAACACGGGGGGCATGGGCGCTTATTCTCCGGCGCCAGTGGTGACACCTGACGTGTATGCCCGCGTTATGCGTGAAATTATTTTGCCGACGATCAAGGGGATGGAAAAAGACGGCATTCCCTACACCGGTTTTTTGTATGCCGGACTGATGATCGATGCCAACGGTCAACCCAAAACACTTGAATTCAATTGCCGCATGGGGGACCCCGAGACGCAACCCATCATGATGCGCCTCAAGACCGATTTACTGGACGTGTTGCTGGCGGCGACCGAGCCGGGTCCCCACGGTAAGCTCGATGGCATCGAGTTGCAGTGGGATCGTCGCACCGCATTGGGCGTGGTGATGGCGGCGCACGGCTACCCGCTACAGCCGCGTAAGGGCGACGTTATCACCGGTTTGCCAAAGGAAGAAGTAGATGTCGTCGTATTCCACGCTGGCAGCGCCCGGCTAAACGGCGACATTGTCACATCGGGGGGACGCGTTTTGTGCGTCACGGTGTTGGCCGACAACGTCAAACAGGCACAACAACGCGCCTACGAAGTGGCGTCGGGCATTCGCTTTACCGGCATGCAATACCGCACTGATATCGGCCATCGTGCCGCCAGGAGTTGAGCTGTTTTATGTCGGCAGGCGAGTTTCCAGGACCGTTTCAGATTCGGTTTTCCGGTAGTCGAGTGGCTTGCTGGCTACTCAGGAAATTTGGCTGGCGCGTCCAGTTTGAAGGTTTGCCTGCTCTGCAGGGCGTATTGGTGGTGTACCCGCACACCAG
>JANXLW010000125.1 GCA_025354965.1 Betaproteobacteria bacterium | reverse complement strand
AAGTTGGAATGAAATCAAATCCCGTGCGCTGACCTTCAGCCGCACTTGGGCGGACGCGTCCAATGAAAAGAGCGAAGCCAAACCGTTCTGGATAGCCTTCTTTGAAATCTTCGGCATCACCGACAAGCGGGTGGCCAGCTTCGAACACGCGGTGCAAAAGCTGCCGGCGAAAGTGCAAGGTGAAGACGCCAAATTTGACGGCTACATCGACTTGTTCTGGCCCGGCATGTTGTTGGTGGAGCACAAGTCACGCGGCAAAGACCTGGACAAGGCGCTGACCCAGGCGCTGGATTATTTCCCCGGCATTGCCGAGCGCGACTTGCCGCAGCTCGTCATCGTCTGCGACTTCGCGCGTTTCCGTGTGCAGCGCCTGGCCACGGGTGAAATCTTTGAATTCGCGCTGAAAGACCTGCACAAACACATCAAGCTGTTTGGCTTTGTGGCCGGCTACAAGGCGCAGCAGATCAAGCCGCAGGACCCCGTCAACGTCAAAGCCGCCGAGCGCATGGGCCGGTTGCACGATGCCTTGAAGGCCAGTGGCTACGGGCAGGACGACAGCCCGCATTGGCGCGCTGGCCACCCGCTCGAAGTGCTGCTGGTGCGCCTGCTGTTTTGCCTGTTCGCCGACGACACCGGCATCTTCCAGCCCGCGCAGTCGTTTCGGACTTTTGTGGAGGAGCGCACGGCGGTGGACGGCTCCGACCTGGGCGCGCGGCTGGCGCAACTGTTCCAGGTGCTCAATACCGATGAGGCCAAACGCAGCCAGGCGCTGGACGAGCAGCTCGCCGCCTTCCCCTATGTGAACGGCAAGCTGTTTGACGAGCCGCTGCCCATGGCCGACTTCAGCAGCGCCATGCGCGAGGCCCTGCTGGACGCCTGCGCGCTGGACTGGTCGGCCATCAGCCCGGCCATTTTCGGCAGCCTGTTCCAGAGCATCATGGACGAGAAAGCCCGGCGCAACCTGGGCGCGCATTACACGTCCGAAGAAAACATCCTCAAACTCATCAAGCCCTTGTTCCTGGACGGGCTGTGGGCTGAGTTCGAGAAGGTCAAGGGCCACCGTAACCGCTTGTTCGAGTTCCACAAAAAGCTGCGCACGCTCACGTTTTTCGACCCGGCCTGCGGCTGCGGCAACTTCCTGGTCATCAGCTACCGGGAGCTGCGCGAGCTGGAGCTGGCGGTGCTGCGCGCAGGCAACACGGGCGGCCAGCAGAGCTTGGACGTGCACCAGCTCATCGGCATCGACGTGGACCAGTTCTACGGCATCGAGATCGAGGAGTTCCCGGCCCAGATCGCCCAGGTGGCGCTGTGGCTGATGGACCACCAGATGAACCTGCGCGTGAGCGAAGAGTTTGGCCTGTACTTTGCGCGCATACCCCTGCGCACCAGCCCGCACATCGCGCACGGCAACGCGCTGCGCCTGGAGTGGAATGAGGTGCTGCCAGCGCAGCGGTGCAGCTTTGTGTTGGGGAATCCGCCGTTTGTGGGCGCCAAGTTCATGGGCGATGCACAGCGGGCCGACACGCGGGCTGTGTTTGCGGCCATTGACAACGCGGGGTTGTTGGATCTCGTGGCGGCTTGGTACGTCAAGGCGGCAGCCTACCTTCGCAGCGCAGAGGGAAATGGGGGTCAGATCCCAATTTCGGCACCTGGTTCGTCGAACCCATCGGCCCTCAGCCCGAATTTGGCAAAACCCCAAGTCCAGGGCTCTGACCCCCATTTCCCGGACTCCGCCAAACGCACCACTGTCCGTGCGGCCTTTGTCTCCACCAACAGCATCACCCAGGGTGAGCAAGTCGGGGTGTTATGGAGCTGGCTGCTGGCGCAGGGTGTGCACATCCATTTTGCGCACCGCACGTTTCGGTGGAGCAACGAGGCCTCTGGCAAAGCGGCCGTGCATTGCGTCATCGTCGGCTTTGGGCTGGAAGACTTGCCCGGAAAAGTGATCTACGAGTACGACGATATCCGGGGTGAGCCGCACGCAGTGCTAGCGGGAAACATCAACCCTTATTTAGTCGACGGGCCGGATGTGGTGTTACCGCGCCGGTCATCGCCCATTTGCGATGTGCCTGAAATTGGCATCGGCAACAAACCCATTGACGATGGCAATTACCTGTTCACTACAGAAGAAAAGATGGCGTTCATCAAACTGGAGCCTGAAAGCAAAAAGTGGTTTCGCCGTTGGTTGGGGGCTGACGAATTTCTGAACGGGTACGAGCGCTGGTGCCTGTGGCTCGGCGAGTGTCCTCCTGCTGAGCTGCGCGCCATGCCAGAAGCCTTGAAGCGCGTTCAAGCGGTCAAGGTATCGCGCCTTGCCAGCAAAAGTCCGCCTACGCAAAAACTTGCGGCAACTCCGACACGCTTTCATGTTGAGTTCATGCCTACCAAGCCGTACATGGTCATACCGGAAGTTTCATCGGAGAGACGGCATTACATTCCTTTGGGCTATTTGAACCCGGAGACTCTTGCCAGCAACAAGTTAAGACTGCTTCCACAAGCAAGCCTTACGCAGTTCGGCGTTTTGCACTCGGCCATGCATGTGGCTTGGACAAGGTACACATCGGGTCGATTAAAAAGCGATTTCCAGTATTCCATTCACATCGTCTACAACAACTTTCCCTGGCCAGACTTCCCAGCAAAATCCAAGCCAAATCAGCCGAAAGTTCTCGTCATTAAAGCAAAGTCAGCTATCGAAACAGCAGCACAAGCCGTGCTCGACGCCCGCGCCAAATTCCAGTCCGGCCTTCAGCCCGCCACGCTGGCCGACCTGTACGACCCGCTGACCATGC
>JANXLW010000130.1 GCA_025354965.1 Betaproteobacteria bacterium | reverse complement strand
TGTTTGGTGATCCGCACACCACGAATACTGGCAGCTTTTTGTTTGACCTCGTCGATCACTTCGGCCGCATAGTCGAAGTGCGACTGGGTGTACATGCGCCGTGGAAAGGCCAGTCGCACCAACTCCATGCTGTGGTAGGTCTCGCTGCCGTCGGCCAGTCGCTTGCCAAACATGACGGAGCCGATTTCAACACCACGGATGCCACCTTCTAAATAGAGCGCATTGCACAGCGCCCAGGCCGGGTAATGTTCCACTGGCATATTGGGCAGTACTGTCCTGGCGTCGATGTAGACCGCATGACCACCGGTGGGCTTGACGAAGCCGACACCCGAGGCCTCCAGTCGTTCACCCAGGTATTCGGCGGTGCGCAGACGGTAGCGCAGGTAGTCTTCCTGCATGCCCTCCTCCAGCCCCACTGCCAGCGCCTCCAGGTCGCGCCCGGCCAAGCCCCCATAGGTTGGAAAACCCTCGGTCATGATCAACACATTGCGCACCGCGTCCATCCACTCTTCACTGCGCAGGACGATAAAGCCGCCGATGTTGACCATGCCATCTTTTTTGGCACTCATGGTGCAGCCGTCGCAGTAGGAAAACATCTCCTGAGCTATGGTTTTGATAGGCGTGTTTTCGTAACCCGGTTCGCGCATCTTGATGAACATGGCGTTTTCGGCAAAACGGCAGACGTCCATGATGAACGGCTTGCCGTGCTGCTTGAGCAGTGCCGCGTAGGCGCGGATATTGGCCATGGACACTGGCTGACCGCCACCGGTGTTATTGGTCACGGTGATCATGCCAAAGGGAATGCGCTCACCCTGGGTCTTGAGCAGTGCCTCAACCCGGGCCAGGTCAATGTTGCCCTTGAACGGATAGATCAGCGCCGGCTGCAAACCCTCGGGGATGACCAGATCCAGCGCCTCGACACCGATGTACTCCAGATTGGCGCGGGTCGTGTCGAAGTGCGAGTTATTGGGCACCAGATCGCCTTTTTTGCAAACTGCTGTGAACAGCACTTTTTCGGCCGCGCGGCCCTGGTGCGTCGGCACGAAGAACTTCATGCCGGTAATACCCTGGATCACCGCTTCCAACCGGTAAAAGCTGCGCGCCCCGGCGTAGCTCTCGTCGCCTTCCATGATGGCGCCCCATTGCCTGGAGGACATGGCACCGGTGCCGGAATCGGTCAGCCAGTCAATCAGCACGTCTTCCGCGCGCAATTTGAAAACATTGAGTTTGGCGACCTCCAGCAGTTGTTCACGCTCAAGCCGGGTGGTCATGCGGATGGGCTCAATACTTTTGATACGAAAGGGTTCAATCAGGGTTTTAGGCATGGCAGCAAGGTCGAAGTTGTGGATCAGGGCGTGAAGGTAGCACCGCCGAAATCAGCGTGGTGTCGGGTATTGCCAACAGATTAAAAATATTTCAGATGTGCCGCGATAATCAGACCGTCTAGGCTGCAGTCAATTGGCCGGACCCTTAAACCTCAGGAGAAGAAAATGGCAAAAGGTCAGCAAAGCAACAAGATGGTCAAAAAACCAAAAAAAGATACCGCTCCGCCGAAGCCGGTGTCACCTGATGCAGTTCGCCCCACTATCACCACGGTGGTGCCAGTGCGTGGAAAACTGAAGAATGCGCCACACAAGGGCTAACAGGCGCGATTGAGCTGATGCAGTCCAGCGCCGGTGATGTGCTCGGTGGACTCAAGGTTGTGTACGCTGACGACGCCCTGCTGGTGCTGGACAAGCCGGCCGGGCTGCTGTCGGTGCCCGGTCGTGGCGCCGACAAACAGGATTGCCTGAGCGCCCGCGTGCAACGCCGCTACCCCGATGCGCTGATAGCTCACCGCCTCGATATGGCGACCTCGGGTTTGCTGCTGATGGCGCGCGGCGCCGAAGCACAGCGCCGTTTGAGCCAATGCTTCGCCGGTCGCACGGTCGGCAAACGTTACGTGGCGGTGGTCGATGGCCTGCTGGCGGCACCAGAACAAGACTGGGGCGAAATTGATCTGCCGATCAGCGTCGACTGGCCGAACCGGCCGCTGCGCATCATTGATCCGCAAAGCGGCAAACCGAGCGTGACGCGCTGGCGCGTGCTGTCACGCAACGAGGCGCAGCAGACGACCCGGCTGGAACTGGAACCGGTCACCGGACGCTCGCACCAGTTGCGCCTGCATCTGCAGGCCATCGGTCACGCCATCGTCGGCGATGCGCTTTATGGCGGCCCGCGCATCCAGGCCATGGCCGAGCGCCTGCTGCTGCATGCCAGCGTCATCGAACTGAAGCACCCGGTCAGCGGCCAGCCGTTGCGCTTTGTCAGCGCCGTGCCGTTCTGAAATTCAGAGCGACGGCTTTTGTGCGGCGTGTCATGGACAAGTAGCCTCATCCACGACCGTCAGGACGCTGGTTGCCGAGGCGCCCAAGTTGTCGATCACGGTAAGGTTCACGGTTGCCGTCGTCGCGGGTGCAACAGGAGTGAAGCACCTTGTAGTCGCCGTGAGGGTTAGCGTGGAACCAGCCACAGTAACAGGAGCCAAAGTCAGATTGTCGGAAAACACGCGGTAGGGGCTGGTACCACCATAAATACTCAGGTTTATTGCATTGATATAACGTTCACTGATCGACAAAGCAGCCGGCAATAACTGCAGTACCGTGGACGGTTGAATTACCGTGACCCCGACGCTTACAGAAGTTCCCACACTGTCCCGCACCACGATGGTTGCCGATCCGGCATTCACACCGGTGAGAGTCATGGTGTTACCACCTCCCCCCAACGCCACAGATGCAATACTGGCGTTACTGGTTGTGACGGTGTAGGGACCAGTCCCGCCACCAATGCTGTAAGTTTGCGCAAAAGCTGCTCCAAGGGCCACCGATGTTGCAGAAGGTGCCGATGTAAACAGGGCGACGGTGGGCGCAGAGGTCACGGTCACCGACACAGATACCAGAGCCCCTATGGCGTCATGAACGACCACAGTGGACTGGCCTGCTGCAACTCCGGTAAGAGTCATCGCCGTAAGGCCCGACATGCTGGCGGTGACCGCGCTGCCGTTGCTGCTGGTTACCGTATAGGGTGCTGTGCCCCCGGTAATGGCATACGTCTGGGCCGCGCCAGCACCGATCGCCAAGCTGACACTTGGCGGTGCCGTCGTGAACAAGGCCACGCTGCTGGCCGCTGGAACAGTAACTGTCAGCGTTACCGATGCCCCGGCACTGTCACGCACCACCACGTTGGCGCTACCCGCACTCAGTCCATTGACCGTCAAGGTCGAGCCGCTCAGGCTGACCGTTGCCACACTCGTGTTGCCGCTGGTGGCTGTGTAGCCGCCACTGCCGCCACCCACGCTGTAGGTCGGCGACGCGCCAATGGCCACCGTGACGCTCGCTGGTGCGCTCGTGAACAAGGCCACGCTGCTGGCCGCTGGAACAGTAACTGTCAGCGTTACCGATGCCCCGGCACTGTCACGTACCACCACGTTGGCACTGCCCGCACTCAGTCCATTGACCGTCAAGGTCGATCCACTCAGACCAACCGTTGCCACACTCGTGTTGCCGCTGGTGGCTGTGTAGCCAGAACCGCTGCCGCCACCCACGCTGTAGGTCGGCGACGCGCCAATGGCCACCGTAGTGCTTGACGGTGCTGTGGTAAACAAGGCCACGTTGCTGGCCGCTGGAACAGTCACCGCAATAATTACTGTAGCACCGAGGCTATCCACCAAATATATGTTCGCCGTTCCAGACGTAAGGCCGGTGACAGTCAAGCTGTTCCCAGCGAGTACGGCTGACATCACACCAACGTTGCTGCTTACAACCGTATATGGACCAGTTCCACCACCAACGATGTAGGTCTGGGCTGAAGCGGAACCGTTAGGAAGAGCAATGCTTGAAGGAGCATCAATGTACAGCGCCCGCATTGTGGGGGCCTTCACGGTTACGCTGGTCGTGACAATCGCTCCAACGGCATCTATCACTAAAACATCTGTCACCCCGCTTGAAACACCCCCGACCGTCAGCTTCGTCCCATCTATACCGCCAACAGCAACCGAAGCGTCACTGTTGCTAACTGTATACGGTGCAGTGCCTCCGGCAATGGAAAACACTTGGGATGCGCTGGCAGCAATACTGAGATTTCTAGGCGCTGTTGTGTAGAGAGCCACGGCCTGTGAGCCTGAAGGGGATTTGGCAGTCACTGTCGCCCCCCCGCCGCAAGCTGCCAACATGGCCACCACAATCAACGCCAAAAGATAACGCACCAGCTTCATAGTCGCCCCCCGTTTTGTTACTTTTTGTATCTTACCCTACCGTAAACGTGGCTTTTTGCAATTTGTTGACGTGCCTCGAAAGTTGGCATGAAACGCACCACAGATCAGGAAGATGCCGACGCTTTGATCGGCTTCAATGCGACCGTCACGTCACCGCACTGAGCGCGTTGCTGCAGGGCGTGCTCCATCACCACCAGCGCCAGCATGGCACGGCAATCGGTGTTGCACGGATGCCCACGCAGGGGTCGTGGCGCCCCTTGGTGACCACTTCGGTGGCCTGCCCGTTCACATCGATCGACTGGCGCGGCGTGCTGATGGAACTGGTTGGCTTGACCGCAATCGACACCTCCAGGTCTTGCCCGCTGCTAATGCCGCCCAGCGTGCCGCCGGCGTTGTTGGCCAGGAAACCCTGCGGTGACAGCGAGTCGCCATGCGTGCTGCCGCGCTCCGCCACGCAGGCGAAACCGGCGCCGATTTCGACTCCCTTGACGGCGTTGATGCCCATCATCGCGTAGGCTATGTCAGCGTCCAACTTGTCGAACAGCGGCTGGCCCAGACCGACCGGCACGCTTGACGCCATGACGCGAATGCGGGCACCGCACGAGTCGCCCGCCTTGCGCAGTGCCTCGAGGTAATGTTCCAGCGCGGACACATCGGCCACCGGCGCAAAAAATGGATTGTTGGGAACAAAGTCCCAGGATTCAAAAGCAATCGGCAACTCGCCCATTTGCGTCATGCAGCCGCGAAACTGGGTGCCATATTTTTCGAACAGCCACTTCTTGGCCACCGCACCGGCCGCCACCATGGGCGCCGTCAGGCGTGCGCTGGAGCGACCGCCGCCGCGCGGGTCGCGAATGCCGTATTTCTGAAAATAGCTGTAGTCGGCGTGCCCGGGTCGAAACGTCTGCAGGATGTTGGCGTAGTCTTTGCTGCGCTGGTCGGTGTTCCTGATCAGCAGGCAGATCGGCGTGCCGGTTGTCTTGCCCTCGTAGACACCGCTCAGGATCTCGACCGCATCCGGCTCGTTGCGTTGCGTGACGAATCTGGAAGTGCCGGGCCGGCGCCGATCCAGATCGCCCTGGATGTCGGCCTCGCTCAGCAGCATGCCGGGCGGGCAGCCGTCGATGACGCAGCCAATGGCCGGGCCGTGGGATTCACCGAAGTTGGTGACCGCAAAGAGATTACCGAAGGTGTTGCCGCTCATGCTGCGGATTATCCCAGACCGCGCGAAATCGGGCCGGCCGGGCTGGATAATGCAGCCTGATCACCAATCGCAAAGGACTGCTATGCCCGGCTATTCCGACCCCGGCTTTGACACCCTGGCGCTGCACGCCGGTGCCGCACCCGACCCCGCCACCGGCGCACGCGCGGTGCCGATCCACCTGACCACATCGTTTGTCTTCGAGTCCAGCGACCACGCCGCCTCGCTGTTCAACCTGGAGCGCGCCGGCCATGTCTACTCGCGCATCAGCAACCCGACCAACGCGGTGCTGGAGCAGCGCATCTCGGCGCTGGAAGGCGGCATCGGCGCGATCACCACGGCCAGCGGCCAGGCGGCGCTGCACCTGTCGATCGCCACGCTGATGGGCGCGGGGTCGCACATCGTGGCGTCGACCGCGCTTTACGGCGGCTCCCAGAACCTGCTGCACTACACCATGCGTCGTTTCGGCATCGAGACGACATTCGTCAAGCCAGGCGACATCGACGGCTGGCGCGCAGCGGTGCGCCCGACCACCAAGCTCATGTTCGGCGAAACCGTCGGGAACCCCGGCCTGGACGTTCTCGACATTCCGCGGGTGAGCGCGATCGCCCATGACGCAGGAGTGCCGCTGCTGGTCGATTCGACGCTGACAACGCCGTACCTGATGAAGCCGCTGGCTCTCGGCGCCGACCTGGTCTACCACTCAGCCACCAA
>JANXLW010000136.1 GCA_025354965.1 Betaproteobacteria bacterium | reverse complement strand
GCCGCGTTTTTCATGACAAGCAGCGTTTGCCGGTCAATGTGGGTCGACTCTTTTTGGCTGTAAATATCAAGCAACCGGCTCCGCGTCGCCGATGACAAGGCTCGAAACTGTCGACGCCGCGCGTCAAACTCAGCATACTCTTTGCGGGCTGATTCTGAGCCATGCACTGCCAGCCAGCGCTCACCCCCAAGACGTTCGACCGCTGTGGCAAAGGACTCGTTAAACAGCGTATCACCTTTGACATACAGCACCTGATGCGCCAGTTCATGAAAAATCATGCGGGCCAACTCGCCTTCCGGATAATTGATGAAAGTACTGAGCAAGGGATCACCGCCGGCCCAGTTCAGCCAGCCCAGGGTGGAGTAAGCCGGAACGCCATAAACGATGGCTTCCAAACCGTCGCTGCGCTGCACCTGCGCTTGTTCGCGTGCTTCGGCCTCGTCGAAGTAGCCCCGGTAACCCACACATCCTGCCACTGGAAAACACCATGTCTTGACGGTCAATGAGAACTCGGGCGCTGCGACAACGTTCCACACAACGGAGCGGCGCTTCAAATCGGCGTAGCGCTGGTAGCTGGCGTTATCTGGCAGCTTGAGCTCCGACACGGCAAAGCTGCGAAGCCGCTGGGTCAGTGCCAGGCGCTGTTTCAACGCCGGGGCGACTGTGTCATCTGCCAGCCACTGGGCAACCGGCCGGGCCGCCAGCATGATGCGCAGGTGGCCGTCCACCGATTGCAGGTAATAGCGAGTGTCGGCGCAACCGGCGAGCATGGTTGACAGCAGCAGGCAGGCAAGAGTCTGAAGTGTGCGCATCGTGGCGCAGTTTACGATGCGCCTCTATGCTTTACAAATTCAAATCCAAAACCACCGGCGACCTCATCATGCTGCAGCCCAACGGTCGGCGCCTGCTGGACATTATTGGCAAAGACACTCAGCCCGGCAGCGGTGACAAAGGCATCATCCTGCCGGCGCAGATGCCAGCGGCCATTGCTGCGCTGGAAGCGGCCATCGCCAAAGAGGAAGCCGATCAAAAGGTAGCTATTGCGCAGGCACTGGCCCGCCAGGAACCACCACCGCGCTTTGAGGCCATCTCGCTGCGTCAGCGGGCGCTACCCTTCATCGAGATGTTGCGTCGCTGCGAACAGGCCGGACACGAAGTTGTCTGGGGTGTGTAAATGGCCCCCCGCTCCGCACTGACGTGTCGTCGTTGCCCCCCGAGGGGGCTGTAGTCGCCTTGGGGCGGCCCGGCGCCGATTCGTTAGCCCCCACGCGCCAACTAATCAACCCTGGCGCCAGAGGCCTTCACCACGGGTGCCCATTTCCTGATTTCAGCATCGATGAACGCGGCGAATTCCTGCGGCGTGTTGCCACTGGGAATGGCACCCTGGGCCAACAGCTTTTCCTTGATGGCGGGCGAGTTGAGCGCCCTGGCGGTGGCCTGCTGCAACTTTGCTACCACATCTGCAGGTGTGCCTGCCGGTGCCAGCAATCCAAACCAGCTGCTGGCCTCAAAGCCCTTGAGGTGAGCCGCCTCTTCGATGGTGGGCAAATCAGGCATGGCCGCCGAGCGTTGCGAACTGGTCACTGCAAACGCCCTGAGTTTGCCCCCCTTGATCTGTGGCATGGCGGAGGGCAGGTTGTCAAACATCACATCGACGGTGCCCGACACCATTCCCATCATGGCCGGACCGGACCCGGTGTAGGGGATGTGCGTCATGAAAATGCCGGTCATGGATTTGAACAATTCGCCAGACAGATGAATCGACGTGCCGTTGCCGCTGGACGCCATATTCAGTTGACCCGGATGGGCTTTTGCATACTGGATGAAGTCCAATACATTGTTGATGCCCAGTGCCTTCGACTTTTCAGTTTGCATCACCATGACGTTGGGCACACCTGCTACCAGCGTAATCGGCGCAAAGTCTCTTTGCGGGTCGAAAGGCAGGCGGCTGTAAAGCGACTTGTTGATGCCGTGGGTGCCGACGGTACCCATTAGCAATGTATAGCCGTCCGGCGCCGACTTGGCCACGATGTCGGCGCCCAGGTTGCCGCCGGCCCCCGCTCGGTTGTCAACAATGAAACTTTGACCGAAGACCTTCGACAACTCGGGTGCCACGGCACGGGCCAGGATATCGGTGGTGCCACCGGGTGCGAACGGCACCACAATTTTTACCGGCTTGCTTGGCCATGCGGACTGCGCCAGGACAGTATTCGCTGCAGAAAAAAAGGTCAGCCCGGCACAAATGGCCAGAGCCAGACGACGAAATTGATTGATGTTTGATGTCATTGAAGTCTCCAAATTCTTGTCACTGATTAAACAACGACTTTGCTTGCAAAAACGGTGGCGCGCAACGCCTGCAGGTTTAACACCCGCAGACCGCCATATTCGACGCGGATGGAGCCGGCGGCAGCGAGTGCTGTTAGAGATTCATTGACGCGCTGGCGAGACAGACCAACCAGGTAGGCCAATTCTTGCTGGGTGATGCGCAACACTTCGCCCACGCCGGGATACAAAGCCGGGTTGAAGAGCGCGGCCAAGCTGCGCGCCACCCGAATATCGGGGTTGTTCATGCGGTCGATTTCGCGCGCGGCAATGAACTGGCCGAGGCGTTCATTGAGTTGGCTCATGACAAAACGGTTGAAGCCTATCGAGTGGTCCAGCAACCAATGAAAAGTGTCGACATGCAGTCCGGCGACCCGGCTGTTGCGCAGCGCCTGAATGTTGTAGCGGTAGCTTTCGCGCTTCAGGGCAGTTCCCTCGCCAAACCAGCCACCAGGCGGGATACCGGTGAAGGTCATGGTCTGGCCTTCGGCATTGTCGCTGCTCATTTTTAGCAAGCCGTCGACCACGCCAAACCAGTAGGTCACGGGACGCCCGGTACGACAGACGAATTCACCTGGGTCGGCATCGGCGATTTTCAGATCGTCCACAGTTCGCTCACGTTCAACGGACGACAGCAGATGAATCCACGGAATTGCATCGAGTTCCGAAGTGGTCAAGGGCCGCCGACGCTGGTGCAGAGAAGTGTCGTAATTCACGCTTGTGCCACGCTGTGTAGGGCTGGAAATTGCAGGGAAAACACCTAGCTAGAAAAGGCTCAATTGTCGTCCAAACGACAACTCGGCGTCAAACTAATGTCTATTATTCAAACCATTCCAGCGGCAGGGCGATTCGTCACCTGACGGCATTTAATCAGTTGGAGACAGAACTGAAGTTCTGTCGCTCGAGTTTGTTGGCTTGAATACAAGGTACAGGGATGCAGACCACTTTTCCTCGACTTCTTTTGACTCACGCGGCGCAGCGCCCAACAGAGCCTGCCATGCGGGAAAAGGAATACGGCATTTGGCAGGCGTTGTCCTGGGCAGACCTTACCTGGTTGGTAGAGCGTCTGGCCTGCGGTCTGGCGCAAGCGGGTCTGCGCCGCGGTGAGCACATGGTGGTGATAGGAGCCAATCGTCCCCGCTTGTATGCCACGATGTTGGCCGCGCAGTCGATCGGGGCCATCCCCATCCCCTTGTACCAGGACGCAGCGGCACCAGAGTGTGTGTTTCCAGTCAACAACGCCGACGTGCGGTTTGCCTTTGCTGAAGATCAGGAGCAGGTTGACAAGTTGATGGAGATCCGCGAGCAATGCCCGCAACTCTCAAACATCTACTTTGACGATCCACGCGGTCTGCGCAATTACGACGAGCCGGGTCTGACATCGGTGGATGATTTGCTGGCCGCAGGAAAGGCATTTGCAGCCCTGCATGATGGCTTTTTCCAGGCGCAAGTGAACCTGATCAAGCCCGATGATGTTGCTGCCATGTTTTTCACTTCAGGAACCACCGGCAACCCAAAGGGTGTGGTGCACACCCACAACTCACTGTTGAACCGGGCCAAGGCAGGCGCTGACTTTGATAAATTGACTTCCACTGAAGAGGTGCTGGCTTATTTGCCCCCGGCCTGGATTGGTCAGAATATTTTCAGCTATGCGCAGTGGTTGGCTTGCGGCTACGTAGTGAATTGCCCGGAGTCAGCGGCGACAGTCACTATCGACCTAAAGGAAGTCGGTCCGACCTATTACTTCGCACCGCCACGTGTATTTGAAGGTTTGCTCACCAGTGTGATGATTCGCATGGAAGACGCCGGCGCCATCAAGCGCCGCATGTTCCAATACTTCATGAGCGTGGCGCAACGCGTCGGCCCCGCAAGCCTGGACGGCAAGGCCATCGGTTTCGGCAATTCCATTGTCTACGCGGTGGGCAACCTGCTGGTCTACGGACCGTTGCGCAACAACCTGGGCATGAGCCGGGTGCGCGTCGCCTATACCGCTGGCGAAGCGATTGGCCCCGACCTCTTCAGTTTCTACCGTTCCATCGGGATCAACCTCAAGCAACTCTACGGCTCGACCGAGACGGCTGTATTCGTTTGCCTTCAACCCGACAACGAAGCGCGCGCCGACACCGTCGGCGTGCCTTGCGCCGGGGTCGAGATCAAGGTCGCCGCGAACGGCGAAATTCTGGTCAAGTCGCCTGGTTTGCTCAAGTGTTATTTCAAAAATCCCGAAGCGACCGCCGAGGTGTTGAGCGCCGACGGCTGGTACCACACCAGCGATGCCGGATTCATTGATGCCCATGGGCACCTCAAGATCATCGACCGGGTGAAAGATGTCGGACGCATCAAAGGCGGCGCTAATGATGGCGCCATGTTTGCGCCCAAGTACGTCGAGAACAAGCTCAAGTTCTTCCCTCACATCAAGGAAGTGGTGGCTTACGGTGACGGGCGTGAAAGAGTATGCGTCATGATCAACATCGACTTCGACGCGGTTGGCAACTGGGCCGAACGCCGCAACCTGCCCTATGCCGGCTATACCGATCTGGCGCAAAAGGCCGAGGTCTACCAACTTATCAAGGAATGTGTCGAAAAGGTAAATGCCGACTTGAGCGTGGACACGTTGCTGGCCGGCTCGCAAGTCAGCCGCTTCCTGGTGCTGCACAAGGAGCTGGATGCCGACGACGGCGAGTTGACGCGTACCAACAAGGTTCGCCGTGGCTTCATTGCTGAGAAATACGACGTGCTGATTGACGCCTTGTACGGTGGCAAAACATCGCAGTTCATCGAAACCCAGGTGAAGTTTGAAGATGGCCGCAGCGGCAGCGTCAGCGCCACACTCAGAATTGACGACGCGAAGACCTTTGCGCCGGTTAAGGCAGCAGCATGATGAAGAAAATAGGCGATGTCATTCTTGATGTCAAAAACATCTCTCTCGGCTTCGGTGGTGTCAAGGCATTGACGGATATTTCATTCGATGTGCGCGAGCATGAAGTGCGCGCCATTATCGGACCCAACGGTGCCGGCAAGAGCTCGATGCTCAATTGCATCAACGGTGTCTACACGCCGCAGCAGGGTGCCATCACCTTCCGCGGCAAAACCTTCAGCCACATGGACAGCCACCAGGTTGCCGTGATGGGCATTGGGCGCACCTTCCAGAACCTGGCGCTGTTCAAAGGCATGAGCGTGATTGACAACATCATGACCGGGCGCAATCTCAAGATCAAATGCAATCTCCTGTGGCAGGCACTGCGCATCGGCCCGGCCCAACGCGAGGAAGAGCGGCACCGGGAAGCGGTGGAGCACATCATCGATTTTCTGGAAATTCAGGCCTATCGCAAAACCCCCGTCGGTCAGCTGCCTTATGGCCTGCAAAAGCGCGTCGATTTGGGGCGCGCTCTGGCCATGGAACCGCAAGTGCTGTTGCTGGACGAGCCGATGGCCGGCATGAACGTGGAAGAAAAACAGGACATGTGCCGCTTCGTGCTCGATGTGAATGAAGAGTTTGGCACCACGGTGGTTCTGATCGAGCATGACATGGGCGTGGTGATGGATATTTCTGACCGCGTTGTGGTGCTGGATTACGGCAAGAAAATTGGCGACGGCACGCCTGATGAAGTACGCAACAACGAAGAAGTGATCAGCGCCTATCTGGGCTCGGGTCACTGAAGCAGCAGGAGAAAATTGTGACAATGGCCTCTTTTTTGGAAACCTTGCTGGGCGGGCTGATGGTCGGCATGCTCTATTCATTGGTGGCGCTGGGCTTCGTGCTGATTTACAAGGCGTCTGGTGTGTTTAATTTTGCGCAAGGGGCGATGGTGTTGTTCGCCGCTCTGGCGATGGCCCGCTTTGCCGAGTGGATTCCGGCCTGGACCGGCCTGGGCAGCCCGCTGCTGGCGAACATTGCTGCCTTCCTGCTGGCCGGGGTCATCATGTTTGCGGTCGCCTGGCTCATTGAGCGACTGGCATTGCGCCACCTGGTCAATCAGGAGGCCACCACTCTTTTGATGGCAACGCTGGGCATCAGCTACTTCCTGGACGGCGTCGGGCAAACCATCTTCGGCAGTGACATCTACAAAATAGATATCGGCATGCCCAAAGATCCGATCATTGCCTTTGAGAAAGTGTTCGAGGGTGGCATCCTGATCAACAAGGAAGATCTTTACGCGGCGCTGATTGCCGCTGTGCTGGTTACCTTGCTCAGCTTGTTCTTCCAGAAGACCGCCACCGGGCGCGCTTTGCGGGCTGTGGCGGACGATCATCAAGCGGCACAGAGCATTGGTATCCCGCTCAACCGTATCTGGGTCATTGTCTGGTGCGTCGCAGGTGTTGTGGCGCTGGTCGCCGGCATGATCTGGGGTAGCAAACTGGGGGTGCAGTTTTCTCTCACCACGGTGGCTTTGCGAGCATTGCCTGTGGTGATTCTGGGTGGTCTGACCTCGGTGCCGGGCGCCATCCTTGGCGGACTCATCATCGGAGTCGGAGAAAAATTATCAGAAGTTTTTCTCGGTCCGTTCGTCGGTGGCGGCATCGAGATCTGGTTTGCCTATGTATTGGCCCTGGTGTTTTTGCTGTTCCGACCGCAAGGATTGTTTGGCGAGAAGATCATCGACCGCGTCTGACCGCTCACAAGAAAAGAAGTCTTATGTTTTACAGAGAAAACGGCCAGTTCAAGACCAGCTACCGGGCTGATCAGCAGATCCTTCCCATCGCGCAGGATCGCTGGGCGGTGTTTCTGCTGATCGCGGCGGCGTACATCGTCGTCCCGATGCTGAGCAGTGACTACCTGTTCCGCGCGATCTTCATTCCCTTCCTGATCATGTCGCTGGCGGCACTGGGCGTGAATATCCTGGTCGGCTACTGCGGTCAGATCTCGCTCGGATCGGGCGCCTTCATGGCGGTCGGCGCCTACGCCGCTTTCAATTTCTTCGTGCGGGTGCCAGG
>JANXLW010000127.1 GCA_025354965.1 Betaproteobacteria bacterium | reverse complement strand
ATCACCCTGGACCCGGCCAACCGGCTGCCAGGCCAGCAGCCCTACCAGGGCGTGGTGCCCTTGTTTGGCGATGCACATGAGAAGCTCGAAAACTTGAACGAAGTGCTGGAACATTACATGCTCCAAAGCGAGCAGTTGGATACCACGCTGGTGCTGGCAGCCGACGATAATGTGGCAGCCGGGCTTTTGATCCAGCGCTTGCCGCTGCAGGGTACTGGCAATTTGGCCGGCAGTCTGGTCAGCCAGGCCAACGAAGATGAAATTGGCATCAACGAGCACTACAACCGCATTGCCGTCCTGGCGTCGAGCTTGAAGCGCGAAGAACTGCTGACACTGGATGTGGAGACGATTTTGCGGCGTTTGTTTTGGGAAGAAAAGTTGTTACGCTTTGAACCCAACGCCGACGCCACAGCTCCGCATTTTTCATGCACCTGCAGCCGTGAGCGTGTCCGCAAAATGATTTTCGGGCTGGGCGCTCAAGAAGCGCAAAGTATTGTTGCCGAGCGCAGTGACATTGAGGTTGGGTGCGAATTTTGTGGCGCGCAATACCGGTTCGACCCCATTGATGTAGACCAGATCTTCAGGATGAAAGGTGATTCTCCACCATCGAGTGCGGCCGTGCAGTAAGGCAATGCCGATGTCGTTCAGGGCTTGCCCTGCATTTTGGGCGAAGTCGCGATGTGCACGTAAATTTCGTCCGGCTTGACCATACCTAGCTCTCGCCTGGCTTTTTCCTCAACCATCTCCAGGCCTTCCTTCAGGTCACGCACTTCGGCGGCCAACTGATTGTTGGCCAACAGCGCCTGCTGGTTCTGCTGGTTCTGCGCATTGAGCTGGTCCGTCATGCGGGCAACATTGGGTACGCTACCCCGGCCAAACCACAACTGCGCTTGTAATATCACAAGCAGTGCGATCAGAGCGGCCGGGACAACGCGCTGGCCCATCAACACATTCCTTTAGCGCAGGTTATAAAAAGCGGCGCGACCCGGGTAACTGGCGATGTCACCCAAATCTTCCTCGATGCGCAGCAACTGGTTGTATTTGGCCATGCGGTCGGAGCGGCTTAAAGACCCGGTCTTGATCTGGCCGGCGTTGGTGCCGACAGCGATGTCGGCGATGGTGGAATCCTCGGTTTCACCGGAACGGTGGCTGATGACGGCGGTATAGCCGGCGCGCTTGGCCATCTCGATGCAGGCAAAGGTTTCGCTCAAGGTGCCGATCTGATTGATCTTGATCAGGATCGAGTTGGCAATGCCCTTGTCGATGCCCTCCTTGAATATTTTGGTGTTGGTGACGAACAGGTCATCGCCGACGATTTGTACCTTCTTGCCAAGACGGTCGGTCAGAATTTTCCAGCCGTCCCAGTCGTTTTCGGCCATGCCGTCTTCGATGCTGATGATGGGGTACTTGTCAACCCAGGTGGCCAGCATGTCGGTCCACTCCTGGGCATTCAAGGCCAGCCCTTCGGCCCTCAATACGTATTTGCCGTCCTTGTAGAACTCACTGGCCGCGCAGTCCAGGCCAATGGCAATTTGCTCGCCCGCCACATAGCCGGCTTTGTCAATGGCTTCGAGAATCATCTGGATCGCAGCTTCATGGCTTGCCACGCTGGGCGTGAAGCCGCCCTCATCACCAACAGCGGTGCTCATCCCTTTGTCATGAATGATTTTTTTCAGGGCATGGAACACCTCGGCGCCAAAGCGCAGGGCTTCACGAAAGCTCGGCGCACCCAGCGGGATGATCATGAATTCCTGCAGATCCAGGCTGTTGTTGGCATGTGCGCCGCCATTCACCACGTTCATCATCGGCACTGGCAGTTGCATCGAACCCATACCGCCAAAATAGCGGTAAAGGGGCAGGCCGGATTCCTCGGCCGCTGCACGCGCCACCGCCATCGACACGGCCAGCATCGCATTGGCGCCCAGGCGCGACTTGTTCTCGGTGCCGTCCAGATCAATCAGGGTCTTGTCCAGAAAGGATTGTTCGGACGCATCCAGTCCCAGCACGGCTTCGGAAATTTCGGTATTGATGTGTTCTACCGCTTTGAGCACGCCCTTGCCCAGGTAACGGCTCTTGTCACCATCGCGCAGTTCAATGGCTTCACGGCTGCCGGTGGAGGCACCGGAGGGTACAGCGGCGCGGCCCATGATGCCGGATTCCAGCAACACGTCACATTCGACGGTGGGGTTGCCGCGTGAATCAAGAATCTCGCGGCCCACGATGTCAACAATTGCGCTCATGAATATCTTTCAAAATAGTAATGCAAAACAAAACGATAGGGTTACATTTCACAAGCAACCTTAACCTTGCCAATGGTGCCTCGTTTTAAGTGAAATTATTCTCCAGCAGCGGAGTTTTTTTGGTTACGTAATCCAACGCCACCAGCGTTTCCAGCAAGGCCCGCATATGTTTGAGCGGCACTGCATTGGGACCATCACTCAACGCTTTGGCTGGGTCCGGGTGTGTCTCCAGGAACAAGCCGGCAATACCGACCGCCACCGCAGCGCGGGCCAGCACTGGAACCATTTCACGTTGTCCACCACTGCTGGTGCCTTGGCCGCCCGGCAGTTGAACCGAATGGGTGGCGTCGAACACCACCGGTGCACCAGTGTCGCGCATGATGGCCAGCGAGCGCATATCGCTGACCAGGTTGTTGTAGCCAAAACTGGCGCCGCGTTCGCAGGCCATGAAGTTATCCTCCAGCAAGCCTTTCTCACGGGCCGCCGCGCGCGCCTTGTCGATCACGTTTTTCATATCGCCAGGCGCCAGAAACTGACCTTTTTTGATGTTGACCGGTTTGCCCGACTGCGCCACGGCACGGATGAAGTCGGTCTGGCGGCACAAAAAAGCCGGCGTCTGCAAAACATCCACCACTGACGCCACTTGTGCGATCTGGTCTTCAGCATGAATGTCGGTCAGCACCGGTAGATGAAGTTCACGTTTGACCTTGGCCAGAATTTCGAGTCCCTTGTCGATACCGGGTCCGCGAAATGTGGTGCCGCTGGAGCGATTCGCCTTGTCAAAGCTGCTTTTGAAGATCAACGG
>JANXLW010000116.1 GCA_025354965.1 Betaproteobacteria bacterium | reverse complement strand
TCATCGCCATTGTCAAAAAGGAGCTGCACCTGAAATCCTCGCTCTACACTTGTCTACAGATTTTGTCGGTGTCGGTTTTCGAGAAAACCCTGATTTCATGCGCCTTGCAGACCGATGACTACAAAACTCAACTACCACCTGACGCTAACCAGTTGATTTTGTTGGGGTTTTGACCGGACAGTAGTGGTATAAAGTCAAAATCATGAAACTCAATTCTTTTGTCCTTGGCACTGCGCTGGTCGCTACTTTTGCTGCCACCTCAGCAGCTCAAACGGTTGATATCAAAGACGCCTGGGTTCGCACTTCTGTGCCGGGCCAAAAGGCCACTGGCGCTTTCATGAAAATGACCGCCAAAGACGCCGTCAAATTAGTCGGTGTATCTTCGCCCGCAGCGGCGCTGGTGCAACTGCACGAAATGAAAATGGAAGGTGACGTCATGAAAATGCGGGCTGTCGCAGGGGGGCTTGATTTGCCCGCCGGCAAGACTGTGGAACTCAAGCCCGGCGGCTATCACATCATGTTGATGGATTTGAAGACGCCATTGGCCAATGACTCCAGTGTGGCGCTGACCCTGATGTTCAAGGATGCCAAGGGGGTTGCGACCTCAGTGGTGCTTCAAGTGCCAGTAGCTGCCGTTGCCCCCGCAATGAAGACTGGTGACAAAGCAGCCTCGGATCCACATAAAAACTGATCAATTGCTTCAGAATTTGCGCAAACGGGAGCCTGCATTGGGGTAAGCTGTCAGCAGTTCAAAGTCGACAGCCCGTAACTCTATTTGGAGACACCATGAGTGATTCACAAAGCGCTGGTTTCGGAAAATTCGTCCCTGGTTTTGATTTCCTCCAGAATCTGGCCAAGGGCGCGTCACAGAGTATTCCGCAAATGCCCAATCTGGCCAACTGGATTGCGCCCACGCTCAATGTCGAGGAGCTGGAAAAGCGCATTGATGAACTCAAAACGGTGCATTTCTGGCTCGAGCAAAACTCCAAAGCGCTAGGCGCCACGGTGCAGGCACTGGAAGTGCAAAAAATGACCCTGGCCACGCTCAAAGGCATGAATTTCAACGTCGGCGATATGGCCAATGCGCTCAAACTCAAGGCGGCCGATACGGTGTTCACCGGTGTACAGCGCGTTACCGACAAGGCGGCTGCTACGGCCCAGAGCATTTCCGAAGTGGCGGCTGATGCGCAAGCGGTGGCCAAGAAGGTAGGCAATGCGGCCAAGCCGGCCGCCACGGCGGCAGTCGGTATGGTGGATCCGATGCAATTGTGGGGTGCGCTGACGCAGCAGTTTCAGCAAATCGCCGCCACGGCCATGAAAGATGTTGGTAAAAATACCGCCATGGATGTCACCAAAAATATGGCCGCGGGCTTCGCCAAAGAAGCTGTAAAGGCGACCAAAAAAGCTGCTTCCAACGCGGTTAAGGCGCGAGTTTCTGCCAAAAAAGTGGTCAGGAAATCGAGTCCCCGAAATAGCTGAAGCAACGGCGGCGAGTACTGCCATGAAACTGTTTCCATACGGCCATGCCACGCACCCGCAGTGGCGCATGGCGGCTGGTTTGGCGCTGGCGCAAGTGCGCGCTCAGATGGCCTTGCACGCCTATGCCAGTGCGCCAACTCTGGCACTGCTCTACATAACCGATCACTATGCCGACCAGTCGCAGGATATTCTGGACCACCTAAGCGCTGAACTGCCTGAAATCACCGATTGGGCAGGTACCGTGGGCATCGGCATAGCGTCCAATAACGTCGAGTATTTTGACCAGCCGGCGCTGACCTTGATGTTGTGCGAACTGCCGCCCGACCAGTACCGGGTGTTCTCTGGTGTGGCGCCTCTTGCCCTCGGTTTTGAGTCCCACACTGCCCTGATTCATGCCGATGGCAATACGCCCGAGCTGGGCGAACTCATCAATGAGATGGCTGCGCGCACGGCGTCGGGTTACCTGTTTGGCGGCTTATCTTCAAGTCGTACAAAAGCGCTGCAATTTTCCGTCGGTGGCAATGGCAACATCAAGGGTCAGGGTGCTGCCTCAGGTGTTTTCAGCGGTGGCTTGAGTGGTGTGGCGTTTGGTGACCGCGTGAACCTGGTGTCGCGCGTCACGCAAGGTTGTCTACCTGTGTCAAAGGTGCATCAGGTGACGGTCGCCAGTAATAATGTGGTGACCTCGCTGGATGGCGAACCGGCGCTCGATGTCATGCTGCGCGACCTGAATGTGTCGCTTGAGCAACCCGAGCAGGCTTTGATGGTGGTGCGCGCTACCCTGGTTGGCTTGATGCATTCGCCAGACCATGCGGGTGGCGCAGGTGACGCGGTAGCGGTCAACCGGACCGGTAATTTTGGCAGTGACGTGATCGTGCGACACATCGTCGGACTGGATCCGGCACGCCGTGGCGTTGCCGTCTCGGACCATTTGGAAGTCGGAATGCAACTGGCTTTTTGCCAGCGCAATGCACAGGCTGCGAAAGCCGACTTGACACGTGTTTGCGCCGAAATCAGGGAGGAACTGGAACCTCAAGAATTACCGGTTGAGGCGGTGACTGCCATGGTGGCGTCTGATGCAGAATTCGCACCGCATCCGGCGCGCGGCATCGCAGGTGCGGTCTATGTCAGTTGCTCCGGGCGCGGTGGTCCGCATTTTGGTGGACCCAGCGCCGAACTCCAGATCGTGCGCCGGGCATTGGGCGATGTGCCCCTGGTTGGTTTTTTTGCCGGAGGAGAGATCGCCCGCAACCATCTGTACGGCTATACCGGCGTGCTGACGGTTTTTACCGGTGATTAGGTTTCTGGGTCGCATGAAATATGCGTAAAAAGCCACTGTACTGAATTGACCGCGGCGGTTATCACACGCCACGTGCCCGATCGGCCTTGAACTGCGCCACCAACGCGCCAAAGCGCGTGGCGTCCAGCGCTGCGCGCACCTCGGACATCAGGTTCAGGTAATAGTGCAGGTTATGGATGCTGGCCAGCATCGGGCTAAGCATTTCTGCGCAGCGGTCCAGATGGTGCAGGTAGGCGCGGCTGAAGCCATCGCGGCCGCCTTCGGTATAAGCCACGCCGGAACTGCCGGCACACGCATAGCAAGTGCAGGTGTCGTCCAGCGGGTGTTCATTCATTTTGTGGCGCGCGTTGCGAATTTTCAGGTCGCCAAAGCGTGTGAACAACGTGCCGTTGCGGGCATTGCGGGTCGGCATGACGCAGTCGAACATGTCGACGCCCTGCGCAACGCCTTCCACCAAATCTTCCGGTGTGCCGACACCCATCAGGTAGCGCGGCTTGTGGGCCGGCAGGCGGTGTGGCGTGTGCCCCATGATGCGCAGCATCTCGTCCTTTGGCTCGCCGACACTGACGCCACCGATGGCGTAACCTGGAAGGTCCATCTCCACCAGTTGATCGAGCGACTCCTGGCGCAGCTGCTCGAACATGCCGCCCTGCACAATGCCAAACAGTGCATTGGGATTTTCCAGCTTGGCAAATTCGACCTGGCAGCGTTGGGCCCAGCGCAGACTCAGCTCCATTGAACTGCGCGCCTCCAGCTCAGTGGTGAGCTGCCCCTTGGTCTTGGGTTCGACTGAAACATAGGGCGTGCATTCGTCGAACTGCATGACGATGTCGCTGTTCAACACGGTCTGAATCTGCATCGAGATCTCAGGCGTCAAAAACAGCTTGTCGCCATTCACCGGGCTTGAGAACTTGACGCCTTCTTCGGTAATCTTGCGCATCTGGCCCAGGCTCCAGACCTGGAAACCGCCTGAGTCGGTCAGAATGGGTTTGTTCCACTTTTCAAATGCGTGCAGACCACCAAACTGTGCCATGACATCGAGGCCGGGCCGCATCCACAAATGAAAAGTGTTGCCCAGGATGATTTGTGCGCCCATGTCGTCGAGGCTTTGCGGTGTCACCCCTTTGACGGTGCCGTAGGTGCCCACGGGCATAAAGATGGGAGTTTCCACAACACCATGGTTGAGCGTCAGGCGGCCGCGGCGGGCGTGGCTGGCGGGATCGGTCTGCAACAGTTCAAATTCAAGCATGGGCGCTTTCAGGCGTAGCACGAGCCAGAATGGCTGCGCAGTCGACGCCGTGCGGCAGCGTGCCATAGTTGTAATGGCCGATCTGCTCCAGGCGCGAATGGCAGAATGCATCACTGATGAAAGCCGGGGCGTGGCGCACCAGCAGCGAGGCCTGCAATGCCAGTGCCATGCGGTCCACCAGATCCCGCGCGCGGTACTCGGCATCGCGCAAATCCTTCAGGTCTTTCGCGAGATCGGCATTAAGACGGTCCAGCGCGGGATGTGCGCCCTGCGCCTGTGTGACTTCGGCAAAAAAGGCATCGATCACGGCCGGTGTTTTTGACAGGGCGCGCAACACGTCCAGGCATTGCACATTGCCGCTGCCTTCCCAAATGGTGTTGACCGGTGCTTCGCGGTACAGGCGCGGCATCATGCTGTCTTCCATGACGCCACTGCCGCCAATGCATTCCATTGCCTCATAGGCATGATTCGGTGTGCGCTTGCAAATCCAGTATTTGCCGACGGCCGTAACCAGACGCACCAGCAGGTCTTCCTGTTCGTCGCTGCGATGGTCCATGGCGCGCGCCATGCGCATGGTCAGGCTCAAAGCCGCTTCGCTCTCAAGGGCCAGATCGGCCAACACGTTTTGCATCAGAGGTTGCTGATTCAGGATTCTCCCGAACGCAGAGCGAACCGAACAGTGATGCAACGCCTGCGAGGTCGCCATGCGCATGCCGGCACTGGAGCCAATCATGCAGTCAAAGCGCGTCATACTGACCATCTCGATGATGTTGCGTACGCCACGCCCTTCTTCGCCCACCATCCACGCCAGCGCTCCGCGCAGCTCGGTCTCACTGGAGGCGTTGGACGCGTTGCCCATTTTCTTTTTCAGCCGCAGCACCTGCATGGCGTTCTTGCTGCCGTCGGGGCGCCAGCGTGGCAACAGAAAGCACGAAAGGCCTCCCGCTGCCTGCGCCAGCACCAGAAACGCGTCGCACATGGGTGCCGACACAAAATACTTGTGCCCCACCAACTCATGCGCCTGACCCGGCCCACCGATACTGATCGGATAGGCGCGCGTGCTGTTGCTGCGCACGTCCGAGCCGCCTTGTTTTTCGGTCATTGCCATGCCGATGGTGACGCCCAACTTTTGTTCCACCGGAACATTGCGCGGGTCATAAATGAGTGCCGTGACCTTGGGTTCCCAGACGCGGGCCACGTCAGGCTGCAGGCGCAACGTGGGCAGCGCCGCAAACGTCATGGTGATGGGGCAGCCATGACCGGCCTCAACCTGGGTCTGCAAGTAGGTCCTGGCAGCACGCGCCACATGGGCGCCGGGTCCGGGCTGGGTCCAGGGTGACGCGTGCAGGCCGTGCTCGATGGAAGTCTTCATGAGCTGGTGGTAGGCCGGGTGGAACTTCACCAGATCGATGCGCTTGCCGAAGCGGTCGTGCGTCTCCAGCTCGGGGATGAACTTGTTGGCCAGATGGCCCAGTTCGAGATAGTCGGCAGAACCGGTCATCTTGCCAAATGCGCTGAGCTCATTGTCGGCCCACTGGGCGCCTTCGCGTCGGACCGCCTCGACCAGAGCCGCGTCGTCGGTGTACATGTTGTAGTCGCACAGCTCGCTTGAGAGGTTGCTGAGCTCATGTGTGTCGGCCAGGTAGGGCGAAACGTGCTCGGTCTTGATTGGGGTGTTCATGGTTCTTCTCTGGTTCAGCGTCAGCATGATGACACGGGCGCAGCGGGAATAGCTTACGCCGGTCGGGCTATCGCCAGCGCTGCAGCGCTGTCTTGCGTCTTTTTGGCAAACTCGGCGCGCAGTGCCTTGAGTTTTTCGCGCGGGTCCTCACGAACGGTGGCCTTGTCCAGCGCCATCTCGGCGATGAAGCGACTAGGCTGGGCGGCAATCATCTCGCGCCCCTTCTTTCGTTTGCGTGTCCAGCTGACCGCCAGGCTGCGCTGAGCTCGGGTGATGCCCACGTACATCAGACGCCGCTCTTCCTGCAGGCGCTCCAGAGTGCCCTCGCTCATCGGGCCGTCGACGCGCCCGGTGGGGGTGGCATCGTCGCCCAGTTTGAACGGCAGCATGCCCTCGGTCACGCCCACCAGCATGACGTGCGGCCACTCCAGCCCCTTGGCGGCATGCAGCGTGGACAGGGTCACCACGTTCTGCTCCTGCTCGCGCTCGTTGATGGTGGACAGCAGCGAGACGGTCTGCGCTACCTCCAACAGCGACTTGACTTCGTTCGTGGAATTGACGCCCGTCACATCGTCAATCTGGCCGCCACAACGCGCTGACATCCAGTCGCAAAAGTCGATCACATTGGCCCAGCGTGCGGCGGCCAGCTTCTCGCTGTCTTCGCCATCGTACAAGTGCTTCTCGTAGCCGATCTCCTTGAGCCACTCCAGCAAAAAACCCCGCGCCGACTCCGCGCCCAAGGTATGACGGGCACGAAACTCCAGATCGTTCACATAGCGGCCAAACTCATGCAGGCTACCCACTACTTTGCTGCCCAGCACACTGCCCAGCGATGATGAGAACAGGGCCTCGAACATGCTGACCCGGTAGCGACTGGCAAACGCGCCCAGCTGTGCCAATGTCTGATGCCCAATGCCGCGTTTGGGTGTCGTTACCGCGCGCAAAAAGGCCGGGTCGTCATCGTTATTGATCCACAGGCGAAACCAGCCGCACAAATCCTTGATCTCGGCGCGGTCGAAGAAACTGGTGCCGCCCGATACCTTGTACGGAATCTGCGCCTTGCGCAAGGCTTTCTCAAAGGTCTTGGCCTGGTGGTTGGCGCGGTACAGCACGGCAAAGTCCTTGAACTCCTGAAATTGCGGCCCCGCGCTGGCGCTGCTGCCGGCGCGCAGGCTCTGGATGCGCGCCACCGTGCGCTCGGCCTCGTGCTCTTCGCTGTCGGCATCGACCACCCGCACCGGCTCGCCTTCACCCAGATCGCTCCACAGGTTTTTCACGAACAGCTTGGGATTGGGGCCGATCACATTGTTGGCCGCGCGCAGGATGGCGCTGGTGGAGCGGTAGTTTTGCTCCAGCTTGATGACTTTCAGCGTTGGGAAGTCGATCGGTAGTTTTTTCAGATTGTCCAGCGTGGCGCCGCGCCAGCCATAGATCGACTGGTCGTCGTCGCCCACCGCCGTGAAACGCGCCTGGTTGGCCGGGTTGCCGCCGACCAGAATCTTCAGGAACTCATACTGCGTGGCATTCGTGTCCTGGTACTCATCGACCAGGACATGGCCCGCCAGCCCTTGCCATTTCCGACTGACTGATTCGTGATTTTGCAGCAGCTTGAGTGGCAGGCTGATCAGGTCGTCAAAGTCGACACTTTGGTAAGCACTGAGCCGCTCTTCATAGTGCGCCATGACGCGGGCGATGCTGCGTTCGCTGTCGTTGGTGGCCAGCGTAGCAGCGCCCTCGGCATTCAGCCCCATGTTTTTCCACAGGCTGATGGTCCATTGCCACTGGCGGGCGGTGGCCGCGTCCACCGTGCCGCCGGCGTCCTTCAGGATGCTGTTGACATCGTCGCTGTCCAGGATGGAGAAATTGGGTTTGAGCCCCAGCGCCACGCCGTCCTGACGCAGCATGCGCACCCCGAGTGCATGAAAAGTGCAAATCACCACCTCTTTGGCGGCCTGGCCAATCAGGGCCTTGGCGCGCTCGCGCATCTCGGCGGCGGCCTTGTTGGTGAAAGTGATGGCCACAATGCGCTGCGGCGCCAGGCCAGCCTGGATCAGGCGCGCAATCTTGTGCGTGATGACCCTGGTTTTGCCGGAGCCAGCGCCCGCCACCACCAGACACGGGCCATGCATGAAGTTGACAGCCTCCTGCTGGGCCAGGTTCAGACCGGCAGACGGGTGGGCGTGGGGAAGGGGAGACGACATGGATTCAATCGGAGCGGGCCCGGCAACACAGTGGGCGAAGACGGGGATCATACAGACGCTTAACCAGCTCCGCCAAGTGCTGGGACAATATCTGCCATGTTGCCAATTCTGCTAATTACCTTTCCCTTCTTTGCCCTCGTATTGTGCGGCTACATTGCGGCACGTCGGCGCTTTTTGCCGCTGGAGGCGATCCCAGGTCTTAACGGCTTCGTACTCTTTTTTGCACTGCCCTGCATGTTGTACCGGTTTGGCTCCAGCACGCCGTTGGCGCAACTGCTGGATGCTGGTGTGTTTCTGACCTGGACGCTTTGCGCGATCATCACGGTGGGCTTCACAGTCGCCGTCAGTCTGAATCCGCGCGTTGGCTGGAATGATGCGTCTTTCGGAGCGTTGGTGGCGGCATTCCCCAACAGCGGCTTCATGGGTGTACCGCTGCTAGTGGCCATACTGGGTCCGCCGGCAGCCGGGCCGGTCATTGTGACGCTGCTGATCGACATGGTGATCACTACTTCGCTGTGCATTGCGCTGTCCCGGCTTGATGGGGCCGATGCGCCAGGCGCGCGCAAAGCGGCAAAAAATGCGCTTAAGGGCGTTGCTACCAATCCCCTGCCGTGGTCCATCCTGCTAGGCGCGGTGGCCTCGGCTGTCAGCCTGAAGCTTTCCAGACCCATTGTGCAGACGGTGGGTTTGCTGGCGGACGCCGCATCGCCGGTGGCACTCTTTACCATCGGCGCCGTGCTGGCACGTTCGCAGCTGTTGGCGAACGCACATCAGCATGCACCACCTCTGTTACGCGATTACCTCCCGGTGGTTGCCATCAAGCTGCTGCTGCATCCGCTGCTGGTGCTGCTGATTGGGGCGGCCGCAGTCGCGCTGGGTGTGCCGCTGAACAGGTCTGTGCTGACCGTCATGGTGCTGGTGGCAGGGCTGCCGAGTGCCAGCAATGTGTCGCTGCTAGCGGAACGTTTTGGCGCCGACAACGGCCGAATTGCCCACATTATTCTGCTTTCTACAGCAGTCGCGTTTGTGACCTTTTCGCTGGTGGTGACGCTTCTGACTTGAGGCTATTCGCCGATCAGGGCAGGTCCAGCCCCAAGAACTCAGTCAGATCGGCTGTCGTCAAGGCGCCTTCGCGGCTCACCGTCTGGCCGGTCTTCTGGTTCCTGGCAACCAAGAAGGGGACCGATTCTGCGCCAAAACTGTTCAGCATTTGGGTGTTGCCATTGATCGCTAGCTCGATCTCAGGTGAGATGCTGCTGGAGGCCGAAATGCCGCCCTTGCCCGCCAGCAGTGAAGCCTCGTGCTCGGTCATCAGGGCGCCCGGGTTGGCCGCAGACATGATCGCTGCGCCTTGTGCCAGACTGGTGGCGTTGATCATCCGAACCGGAATCCAGACAAATTTAACTTTCTTGTGCAACGGCACCGATGCCTCCCAAAGGTGACCGCAATGCGGGCACTGGGGGTCAAAAAAAACATATACGATGTTGGTACTCATCAGGGCACCAACGGTAAAGCCTTTGGCCTGGGCGGAAACCGTCGCGATAGAAACCTCACGCTTTACCGAACCGGCGGCAGGCGCGGATTCCTGTGGCGAGCAGCCGCTAACCGCCAATGCTGCGAGCAGCAGGGCGGAGAAAAACAGGCGATGGAAATTCAATGGATACCCCTATGTAGACGGTGACGATGGGTAAAAAATCTAGCCGTCGCCCGACTCGGATTTTACTGTGGCTGGGCCCCTGATGTCGCCAGTCACTGATGTGAAGCGGCTGCCTTGTATCCCCCATCTGTGGGATAGACGCTATGATGAACAGCCCTCATACTCAAATGGTTATGGTTGGCGCTGTGCGTTTCATTGGGTTGGGACTTAGCGCACGTCCCCAGATTTAAAAATGAGTCCCCTGGAATCATCTATGGTTGAATTGTTGACGATCCTGGTGCTGGTCTTTGTCGCAATCTCGGTTGTATTAATCTTCCGCTTGCAGCGCGCGCGAATTCAGAGTGAAGCATTGCAAAACAGAATTATTGATCTCAATATTCGGGAGAAATTGTTGCAGGTGCAGGCCAGTCACGACAGTCTCACTGGGTTGGGCAACCGCACGTTGCTGGCGGATCGTTTCTTTTTTGCGGTGGAGCGCGCCAAGCGCAACGAAAAGCCGTTTGCCGTTCTGATGATTGATTTGAACGATTTCAAGTCGGTCAATGATGAGTATGGACATGTTGCCGGCGACAGCGTCCTTGTCATCACTGCCAAGCGTCTGGTCGATGCGGTTCGGGCGTCGGACACGGTTTCCCGTTTGGGTGGTGATGAATTCGTGCTGGTCATGGAGTCTTTTGAAGATACCAAAGATCTCGTCCATATTGGAAAAAAATTGATCGAGGCATTGTCCGCAGAAATTACTTTGGAAACCGGTGAGCGGGTAAAAGTCGGAGCCAGCATCGGCTTCGCGCTTTACCCTAACGATGGCACTGACATGAATGACTTGCTGCACATCGCTGACAAATCGATGTATGACTGCAAGTCATCAGGGCTGATGGGGCTACGCTAGCAACACTTCAAATGGCCAATGGATCGACGTCCATCGCCCAACGAATCAGTCCCTGGCCAACCGGTTGTTGTCGGGTGCTATGCAATACCGTTTGCCAGGCGGTTAAAAAGTGTTGTAGCGCTGTACGCGATGGGCTTTCAATCAGCATTTGGGCCCGCTCAACGTTGGCCACCCGCTGCATGCTCATGGGCACTGCAGGATACAAGGTGATGTTTTGCGTCAGGTGTGCTGCGTCCCTCATCTCGGTGGCAGCGGCGCTCGCCGCCGTCAAAAAGCCCTGCGCGACCGCCTGGGTGCGCGCCTCGGCCCGCACCAGCGCCTGAAAACTGAAAGGCGGCATCCCAGCCTGCTTTCGTTCGATGAGTTGCTCAGCGGCAAAGCCAGGATAGTCGTGGCGTTTCAGGGCCGCAAACAAAGGGTGTTTGGGATGAAAGGTTTGTAGCCACATCTCGCTATGGGAACTGATGTCGCCATCGCGGCCGGCGCGACCAGCGGCCTGCATTAGCAAGCCAAACAGGCGCTCCGGTGCCCGAAAGTCGCTGGAGAACAACGCGCCGTCAGGATTGATGGCGGCGACCAACGTGATGCGACGAAAGTCGTGCCCCTTGGCAATCATCTGGGTGCCGACCAACACATCGACTTCACCCGAATGAACCTGTGCCAAGCGCGCCTGTAGCTCGCCCTTGAGTTTGGTGCTGTCTGCATCAATGCGGGCGATGCACGTCGGTTCGCCTTCGGGCTGAAGCGCACTGACCGAGTTGGGTCGACGCACGCTCGCCAGCAGGTCGGCCAGATGCTCTTCGAGTCGCTCGGTGCCGCGACCCATCGGTGCAATATCGGGGTTGCCGCAGGCCGGGCAGGCGCGTGGCACCCGTTCTGTGTAACCGCAGTGGTGGCAGCGCAGGGTGCGGTCGATTTTGTGGAAAACCTGGTACGCGCTGCAATGGGGGCATTGGCTTTTCCAGTCACAGTCAGTGCAATGCAGCACCGGTGCATAACCGCGGCGGTTCAAAAAAACCAGGCTCTGTTCACCGCGCGCCACGCGTTGCGTGATGGCGTCGAGCAGAGGTGGTGAAATGACGCATCCTTTGAGTTGGCGGTTCATATCGACCCGACGCACCAACGGCAAGGCACCGCCAGTGATGGCAAGGCCGCCAGTAGCGCCAATGCGACTGGGCATCAGCAGCCGCACATATCGCCCGCCTTCATCCAGCGGTCGACTGTGATGCCAGCTTTCCATTGACGGGGTGGCCGATCCCAGCATGACCTTGGCGCCTTCCAGTCGACCACGATACACGGCCAGGTCGCGCGCCGAGTAACGCGCACCCTCCTGGCTCTTGTAGCTGGGGTCGTGCTCTTCGTCCACGATGATCAGTTTGAGATCGGGTAGCGACGCAAAAATCGTCATGCGGGTACCCAGCACAATGCGGGCCGCGCCAGAGTGGGCACCCAGCCAGCTCTTCAGGCGCTGCGCTGGGGTCATACCACTGTGCAGCGAAACCACGGATTTGTCACCGAAAAGCGGTTGGAAGCGCGCTATAAAACGGGCTTCGAGCTGGGGCGTGAGGTTGATTTCGGGCACCATCACAATTGCCTGGGCAGTTGCGTTACTTGAAAGTACGCTCTGAACGCAGCGCAAATAAACTTCTGTTTTGCCGCTACCGGTACTGCCAAACAGCAGAAATGGACCGTCTTCACGTTGAAACCGTTCTATCGCCAGTGTTTGTTCAGAAGTCAGTGATAGTTGGTTGAAGGTGCATGAGTCGTTTGGCAAGCCCGGATCAGCGGCTTTAGCGTGCCGTCTGAGTCGTCGCGCCAATTGCTGCGCATTCAGATCGCGCAATGAAGGTGGCAATGCGGCCAGTGCCACTTCGCCTAACGACCGCTGGTAATAACTGGCCGCAAACGTGATCAGCTGTCGCCATGCGATGGTGAGCGGCGCAATGTCACTCAGACTGCCAGCGACTGACCGAAGTTTCTCCGCCGGGATGCCTTGGTCTGAGTTGCGGGACGCGCGATCGGTGTGATCGTCCCACACCACACCCAGTAACTCGCGCGTGCCTAGCGGCACTCTTACCAGGGTACCAGCTGTCAGAGGAAGCTCACTGCGGTAGGTCAATGTCCGCGCCACTTGGCTGTGTGCGGGAGTATGTACTACCACCTGGATCAGGTGGCTCATGCCGGTGTCCGATCTACGGGGTAAAGTTGATGTGAACTTCCGAAAGGCCTCATAAGTCTTTGATTTGTAAGCAATTTATACCGCATTCAGAGTTTCTGTGGATAACTTTGTTGATATGTTGTCCTTAGCGTCCTCAAGGCCTTGGAAATCAAGGCTTTCGCTGGAATGCCCATAAAAAAAGCAAATTTAAAAATCGTTATAAATCAATCACTTGCGGTCGCTATTGGTTTTGTAGCATCGATCCTCTCGGTGAGAGTTGTGTTGCGCAGTGCAGCAAAATATTTGTGCATAAGTCAGCCACTGCAAACCAGATACAGGTCAAAAAAGTGTTAGCAGTTAAGTGCCTAATGAACTATGCCCGCATGGCGCGTGAATGGTCGTGCACGGCTTGCACCAGGGACGCCACATGGTCGGGAGGTGTGTGCTGACTTATGCCATGCCCAAGGTTGAAGATGTGTGTCGGGCCGGTACCCGCGCCGGTGTGCGGTGTACCAAAGGTGTTCAGTGTTTTGACCACTTCGGCCTCAATTTGCGCCGGATTGGCAAACAGCACGTTCGGGTCAATATTGCCTTGCAGCGCTTTATGCTCGCCCACAAAAGCGCGTGCCTTGGCCAGATTGACGGTCCAGTCCAACCCCAGTACGTTGCAGTCCAACTGGCCCATTTCCTTCAGCCACAACCCACCACCCTTGGTGAACACAATGCTCGGGATGCGCACACCGTCGTGTTCCTTTTTCAACTGTGCCAGCACCCGAGAGGTATAGGCCAGGCTGAACTCCTGGAACGCGCCGTCGGCCAGCACACCGCCCCAACTGTCGAAAATCATCACCGCTTGCGCGCCAGCTTCGATTTGCGTGTTGAGGTACAGCGCAACAGCGTCAGCGTTGATTTGCAATATCTTGTGCATCAGGTCAGGGCGACTGTAAAGCATGGTTTTGACCAAACGGTAGTCGTCTGAACCGGCACCTTCCACCATGTAGCAAGCCAGCGTCCAGGGGCTGCCCGAGAAGCCAATCAGCGGCACCCGGCCTTGCAGGGCTTTGCGAATGGAAGTGACAGCGTCAAACACGTAGCGCAGCGTGCCCATGTCGGGCACCGCCAGTTTGGCGACCGCGGCCTCGTCACGCACAGCGCTCGCAAATTTGGGCCCCTCGCCCAACGCAAACGTCAGACCCAGTCCCATGGCGTCGGGCACGGTCAGGATGTCGCTGAACAAAATGGCGGCGTCCAGCGGGTAGCGGTCCACCGGCTGCAAGGTGACTTCGGTAGCGTAATCGGTGTTGGTCGCCAGACCCATGAAGCTGCCCGCTTTAGCGCGTGTGGCACGGTACTCGGGCAGATAGCGCCCGGCCTGGCGCATTAACCACACGGGGGTGTGATCAGTGGCCTGGCGCAGGCAGGCGCGGATGAAGCTGTCGTTTTGGAGAGGCGCAAAGGCGCTGGGGAAGGCTGGTGTATTCATGCCCCAATTGTCGCAGCAAGAGCCCTCAGGGTTTTGCGTTGCGCGCAGGCATGTGCATGGCGGCGTCCTCAAAGGTACCGGCCTCGGCGTCCAGGTGGCAGCCCGCACAGTTGGCCTTGCTTTTGACTTGCGGCAACTGCCAGTCTGTGGCCAAGATGGCGCGGTGTTTCTTGACCCAATAAGGAGTTTCGGTGATACGCAGCGGCACCGCCTCCATCTTGATTGACCGGTCAATCTTGCTGGCGGGTTCGGTCTGATGCCGGTCGGCCGAGTTCTCGCTCAGGAATGCCAGCAGCGCGGCGCTGGTAGGCGCATCAAGCCCCAGACCGGCGCCAAAGTGTTGCTGCTGTTGAGCCATGATGCGCTTCCAGGATCGGCTGGGAAGCAGCGAAGGGTGAAAGGCCAGGTGGCAACTGCCACACTCATCGCGCCATTGGGCATTGTCAGCCAGCTTGGGGCCGACGAAGGCGACATTCGGCGTCTCAAGCCTGCTCTCGGGGCGGCCGAGTTGCCTCTCCAGAGGCGTATGCAGGGCGTAGAAAAACCACCAAAAACCATACATTGCCACCAGCACCAACATCAGCACCGCCACACCCCGGCGTGGCCGCGCCGCCGGGACTCCGGTATTGGCCAGCTTGGTGCCCGTAAACATAGAGCGCGCCAGATTTTCCCGATGCAAAACGCTTTCCACCACCACCCCGGCAAGATGCCCCAACACCAGCAGCAGCATCAGATTGGCTGAGAATTCGTGCAGTTCCTTGAACGTCTGACTTTGCGCAAAACTCATCCAGCCCGCCGCCGCTCCCTGCCGTTCTTCACCACCCAAAGTAAGGAAACCGGTAATGCCCACCAACAGCGTGAGGATCAGCAGCAAATAGATGGCCAGACTACCGGTCGGGTTGTGGCCGACATGGCGCTCAGCTTTGCCTTTGAGTACCTGGCGCAAATAAGTCAGCGCTGTCTTGGGTCCGAACCAGAATGACGAAAAACGGGCGTAGTGCGTGCCTAACAGACCCCACACCACTCGAAAGGCCACCAGGCCCAGCATGAGATAGCCTAAAAACACATGGACCGACAGCCACTCATCCGACTCGCTGGTGAGCCAGGCGCCAGCAAAGCACAGGGCCAGCGTCCAATGAAATAAACGGGTTGGGACGTCCCAGATCAAAGTGCGCTGCATCGGGCCACGCCTTATTTGACGGACAGGAGATAGGCGATAAAGTCGCCTTTTTCCTGGGCCGTGCAGGCGCGGGTCAACACGTCGTTGCAATTGCGTTTGAACCACTTTTCAACATTGGCCGCGTCGGTGAAGCGCTTCGGGTTGGCCGCCGGGGCCAGCGGCAAAATGTCTTTGTTGGTCTTGACGTGCTTGCCGGCGGCCAACGGTGAATCGGTGTGACAGGAGGCGCAGGCGAGTTCGCCCACCTTGGTTGCATACAGTTTTTGCCCGGCGGCGGCCGAGAAGTCCTTGAAAGCCGGGTTTTCCAGCTTGGCGGCAGCGCGGTAACTATCCTGTACCTGGTTGGCGGCTACTCCCAGCGGTAATGCCAGAGCCAGACTGGCCAGCCAATATATTTTGTTCAGGTTGGATTTCATTGTGGATTCCTTTGGGTGGTAACAGCGCTGTCCGATCTCGCGATCAACTTGATCGCTGTTCTGACTCGAACGCGTCAGAGGCCAAAGTTAACACTGGTGAATTAAGATATTCTTAAACGCTCCGCGCGTGCTCCACCATCAGGCATTTGTTTTGCACCACCCGCAGACCGGCGGTTTGCGCAGCATTGGCCGCCGCGGCGTTTGCAATGCCAAGCTGCAGCCACAAGGCCTGGGCGCCAATGGCAATAGCCTCTGCGGCGACCGGCGGTACGTCCTCGCTGTTGCGAAACACGTTGACCAGTTCTATGCGTTCGTGCCGGGCGGCCTCCAGAAGACTTGGATAGGCTTTTTCACCCATGATTTCAGTGGCGTTGGGATTGATTGGAATGATGCGCCAGCCTTGCTTCTGCATGTAACGCGCCACGTCATAGCTGGTCCGGTGCGGCTTGGGCGACAGACCCACCACAGCGACGGTGCGGCAGCTACGCAGGATGTTGCGGACGTCATCAGCCTGGTTCATATGTCAAAGTGCTTGCAGCGCCGCGCGAAGCTCTTGCACACTCAATATTTCGGATAGCACGACGGGCGCGCCGCCCGCCTTGTAGAGAACATAGACTGGCACTCCGTTGCGGCCTAATTGGGCCAGAGCGGCGCTAATGGTGGGGTCGCGCCGTGTCCAGTCAGCACGCAGCAGTGTGACCTTTTTGGCTTCCATGTCGGCCAGCACATCCTTGTTTGCCAAGGTCGTTTTCTTGTTGTACTGGCAGGTCACGCACCAGGCGGCGGTGAAGTCGACAAACACCGGAGTGCCACTGGCCAATATTTGTTCGACGCGGGCGGGTGCCCAGGCTTGCCAGCGCTGGTCACTTGAGGTACTTGCCGTGACCTCCGTGGGCTTGACAATATTGCGGCCGATAACCCCCACCAACAAGGCGCAGACGCCGATTGAAATGGTCGCCACGATGGTTCGACTGCGCCCCTTGAGCGTGAGCGACCACAGCAAAGCGCTGAAGGCCACCAGCAAGGCCAGCAGCGCGCCGGCGCCGTCGATGCCGCTTTGCTGGCCCAGCACCCATACCAACCACACCACAGTGGCAAACATGGGGAACGCCATGGCGCGGCGGAAGGTGTCCATCCAGGCGCCGGGGCGCGGCAGCAGTTGGGCGACAGCCGGGATCAGGCTGGCGGCCAGATAGGGCAGCGCCATGCCGACACCGATGGTGGTGAAAATCAGCAATGCCTGCAGCGCTGGCAAACCGAGCGCCAGGCCGAGTGAGGCGCCCATGAACGGCGCAGTGCAGGGCGATGCAATGGCGACCGCCAGCACGCCCGACAAAAACGCGTTGATAGCCGGGTTTTTGGCCTCCAGTAGCAACACACGGCTGGGCAGGAAGTGACCAAATTCAAACACGCCGGCCAGGTTCAAACCCATCACCGTAAATAGCGCAGCCAGCGCCGCCACCATGGCGGGCGACTGCAGTTGAAAACCCCAACCGAGTTGCTCACCGGCACTGCGCAGGCCCAGCATCAGCGCACCCAGTGCCAGGAAGGAGATCACCACGCCAGCGCTGTAGGCTACGCCGCTGACCCGGTGGCCGCGCCGGTCGTTGGCGTGTCGTGTGAAACTCATCACCTTGATGGCAAGTACCGGAAACACGCAGGGCATCAGGTTCAGGATCAGTCCACCCAGCAATGCACCAAGCAAGGCGGCCAGCAGCGTGATAGGTGGCGCAGCAGGCATTGACGCAGTTCCCGGCGCGGGCGGAAGAGTGGCGTTTGCAGGCACCGTTGACCAGACACCCAGCACCTTGAGTTCTGCGCGATAAGCCTGACCGTCAGCCGCCAGCACCACGGGCATGACGGAAGGTGAGTTGCTTCGCTCAACAGACAGCGGTACCCGTGCGCTCCAGACGTCACCGTTCCAGACCTGAGTCCATGGAGCTGCTGTCATAATCACTTCGGGTGTCTCAGGGAAGAAGTCCAGCGTCTTGCCACGCAGTGCAGTGGGCAGCCCCTGCACCGTGAGTTTGATCGCATTGCCGTCAATCTGTACATTGCTGTCAGCTGGTCCGCTACCCGTCAGAGCCTGCGGCTGGGCGGCAAAGGCGGCGTTGAAAGCCGCGCTATTGAGGGCGGTTGAGCCCCGCACCGGTATCTGCAGCGCGAACTCGCCTTCCTCGGGAATGCATTCCTTGCGACACACCAGCCAGTTGGCCTTGAGCTTGACGTCGATCTCGCTGTTGGGCTGCGTCGGCTTGAAGGCCGGGGTGATGGTCAGTGGCACCGGCAGCAGCACGGTACCGTCATAACCGTAGTTGGCCAGGTTGCCAATGGGAATTTTCTTTGGCAGCGGCCAGGCAATGTCGCCGGCCGTGACCCCCACTGGCAGCGTCCATTGCAGCGCAGTGGGCAGGCCGGAGTCGCCCGAGTTCTTCCAGTAGGTGTGCCAGTCCGGCTGGTGCGTCAGTTGCAGGCCGACCCACACCGTTTTGCCGGTGTCAGCACCGTCCGGCGCGTGCGCCATCAGCTCGGCGCGCACTTGCGCCGTCGTGACGATTGATTTTGTCGGGTTTTGAGCGCCAGCCCCTGCCGATATCGAGCAAGCAGCTATCAAAAACGAAGCAACAAGAGGGCGATGAAAGAATTTAAAAAATGTCATTGCAGTATGGGAGTAAGTCAGAAGTGCAAAGTTCCTTGCGCAAACACTGTGGGCAACTTCTTGGGCGCCTTGATGCGCAGTTGTTTGTTCACATTTTCGCGCCCAAATACGACCTCGATGTCGGCCACCGCCACGCCAAACTGCGGCGCCAAAAATCGCACCATATGGTCAGTCGCCTTACCCGCGACCGGTGCCGCGGTGACACTGATCTTGAGCTGCGTGCCCTTCGGCTTGCCAATGGTGTCGCGCGCGGCACTGGGCTTGCCCAGAATATTGACCACCAGCACATCGCCCTCCCAGACAAAAAAGGAGTCACCCGTGGCATTTTTGACTTGGCCGCGGCTCATGGTGCAAAACCCAGCACGACACGACGCGTGCTGGCTGATTTCTTTTCGATTTTGGTGACGAAGACCGGCCCTATTTCGGCCGTGTTGGCGACATGTGTGCCGCCGCAGGGTTGCAAATCGATCAGCTCAACGCTGCCAATCCGGATCGTGCGAATTTTCCCGCTGCCGCGTGGCGGCTGCACCGACATGCTTTTCACCAGCGCCGGGTTGGCATCCAGCTCTTCGTCCGTGATGGCGCCAACGGTCACTGGGTGCGCCGCAGCAACCAGGCGTGCAATGCCAACGGTCAGCAACTCCTTGTCCAGCGCTTCGGTCATATTGAAGTCCAGTCGCGCGTAGTCCGGCGTGATGGAGCAGCCGTTGACCAGTTGTGGCACCAGATGGCACAGCAGGTGCGTTGTGGTGTGAAAGCGCATCAGACGATGCCGTCGGGCCCAGTCGATGCGCGCTGTGACCGGGTCACCCACCGCCAGACGGATATCACCGGACTGCGCCTGCCCCAATAATTGAGCTAGTACATCGTTTGTCGGTAAATGGCAAATATCCGCGTTGAAACTGCCGTCCTCAGCCTTGCCCTTGCGGGTGTCGGCTATCACGATTTCGCTACCGTCGGCGAGGAGCAGCGCACCCGCGTCACCGGCCTGCCCACCACCCAACGGGTAAAACACGGTGTGGTCCAGCACAATGCCTTGCGCTGTGATGGCCGTCACCGTGGCGTTGCACTCGGTCAGGTAGGAGTCGGTGCGAAACAGGTCTTGTGTCATCCTTTGATAATACCGGTATGCCGCATACCGTCTCCAACGCACCCACCATTGTGTTGTGCACCCTGAATGCGAAGTACATCCACGCCTCGCTCGGCTTGCGCTATTTGCTGGCCAATATGGGAGCGTTGAAAGCGCAAACAGTGCTGTGCGAATTCACCATTGCCCGCAAGTCGCAAGAGGTGGTTGATGAGTTGTTGGCGCTGCTGGGTGAGCGAAACACGGACAAAGGTGTGTGTGCGGTGCAGATTGTCGGTTTCGGCGTGTATATCTGGAACGTGACGCAAACCACCGAAGTCGTGCGCCTGCTCAAGGCCGCGCGACCGGATGTGAAAGTGGTGCTTGGCGGCCCTGAGGTCAGCCATGAGTTTGACCAACAAGCCATCGTGCAAATGGCCGACTTTGTCATCACCGGTTGGGGCGATGTGAGCTTCGCCAGACTGTGCCGTGCCCTGCTGCACGGGCCGCAGCCGCTGATGAAGGTCGTCGCGGGCGAGCAGCCACCACTAGGCCAGATTGCACTGCCCTACGCCGAGTACAGCGACGCCGACCTGGCGCACCGCCTGCTGTACGTTGAGGCTTCGCGCGGTTGCCCGTTCAAGTGCGAGTTTTGCTTGAGCTCGCTGGACAAGACGGCCTGGGCCTTTGATCTGGATTTGTTTCTGGCGGAGATGCAGGTTTTGCATCGGCGCGGCGCCCGCAACTTCAAGTTTGTCGACAGAACTTTCAATTTGAAAATCGACGCCTCGGTGCGTATCCTGCAGTTTTTTCTGGATCGCTTGCCCGCGCCGGGCACGAGTCAGTCAGCCGGTGACTTTTTGCTGCATTTCGAAGTCGTTCCCGACCATCTGCCAGATCGTCTCAAGACCATGATTGCGCAATTTCCACCCGGCATACTGCAACTGGAAATAGGTATCCAAAGCTTCAATGCAGAAGTGCAGCAGCGCATCTCACGCCAGCAGGATAACGACAAGACCGAGGCCAACTTGCGCTGGCTGGCCACAGAGTCACACGCGCATTTACACACCGATTTGATCTTTGACCTGCCCGGCGAAACGCTGGCAAGTTTTGCCGCAGGTTTTGACCGTCTGTATGCCCTGCAGCCGCACGAAATCCAGCTTGGTATTTTGAAGCGTTTGCGTGGCACGCCGATCGCCCGCCACAGCGCCGGGCACGCCATGGTGTACGACCCCAGCCCGCCTTACACCGTGCTGCAGACCGGGGCCCTGGATGCCGCTACCGTGCAGCGCTTTACCCGCTTCTCGCGCTATTGGGACCTGGTTGCCAACTCGGGGCGCTTCAGGCAAACCCTGTCACTGTGGTTGGACCAGGGTCAGGTTTCTCCCTTTTATACGTTCCTCGCTTTTGCCGACTGGCTGTGGCACGGCACCGGAAAAACCAGCGGCCTGTCGCCCGAGGTGCTGGTGGATGCGCTGTTTGACTACCTCTGTGCCAGTGGCTCCCTGCCCGCATCGACCGTTCAAGAAACCTTGCTGACCGATTACCTGGCCAGCGGTGCGCGGGCCAGTCCGCGAGCTCTGAAAGGACTGTTGCCGAAACAGTTTGCGCCCCATCGTCGCGCGGTCAAGGCGCTGGCGCAACGGCAGAAGCGGCACGGTGGCTCCAATCAGGCTCTAAGATAGCGACATGACAAACCCCTCCAGATTCTGGGCCGACCTTTCCACGCAGGACTTTGCCCAATTGATCAGCACTGGCCAGGCGGCGCAGACCATTGCCGTATTGCCGGTCGCGGCCACCGAACAGCATGGCCCGCATTTGCCCCTGAGCGTGGACACGCTGCTGGTGGACGGTGTGGTGACGGCGGCGTTGCCGCATTTGGCAGCAGATTTGAAGGTATTGTTCCTGCCCACGCAAGCGGTCGGTCTGAGCCCCGAGCACGCACGCTTTCCCGGTACGCTGACACTCAAAGCCGGCACCATTCTGCGGCTGTGGACCGATATTGCCGAGTCGGTGGCGGCAGCGGGAGTCAAGAAACTGTTGCTCTTCAATTCGCACGGCGGCCAGGTCAGCGTGATGGACGTGGTGGCGCGCGATTTGCGCGCACGGCTCGACATGCTGGTGTACAGCGTGAGCTGGTTCAATCTGCCGCTGCTGGATGCCAGGGGTAACGACCTTAACGCACTGTTTGGCGCCGACGAACACCGTTTTGGCATTCACGGCGGCGATATCGAAACCTCCATGATGCTGGCGTTGGACAGCGCCCATGTGGACATGACCCAGGCGCGAAATTTTGCTTCCACCTCACAAGATCGGGCGCAGCGTTTTGACATTCTGGGCAACGGCAAGAGTGCCAAGCTCGGCTGGCAAATGCAGGACTACAACACTGCGGGTGCGGTTGGTAACGCCGCTGCAGCGACGGCACAGAAGGGGCGCGCTGTAGTGGATGCGGCGGGGCTAGGTCTGGCTAGACTGCTGGTAGAAATTGACCACTTGCCGTTGAGCACGCTGGTGGCAAAACCCGGGCTCGCTGCACGCTAGCCTCGACCTTTCATGGTCGCGCCCATTTATTTGCCGGCGCTGGCAGGGCACATGCGCAGGCACTCGCCTGCGTCCAGCGGCTCGATCCACGCCATTTGCCGCTCCAGCACAGCGAGAGTGGCTTCCGACGCGTCGCTGCCTTTCTTACGGCGAGCGATGATGCGTTGGCGCAATTGCGCCGCTGTCGCCTGTGGTGCCAGGATAAGGAACTCGGCACCCGCATCCAATGCCAGCGCCTGGAAGGCAGCCCGATCCACACGTCGCAGAAAGGCGGCGTCGATGACGCAGGACCAGCCCACAGCCAACTGCTTGCGGGCCAGCTCCAGCAAGTGGCGGTAGGTGAGTTGGTGAGCCTCTGGCTGGTAAATGCCGCCATCCACGGGCGACCTGCTGCTGCCCTGCGACGCCAGTCCGAACAGGCGTTTGCGCTCCACATCCGAGCGCAGGCGCAGCGCCGTGGCAGTGGCGTCGCTCAGCAATAGCCGGGTCGATGCCGCAGTCTTGCCACAGCCGGACAAGCCATGGGTGATGATGAGTCGGGGCCGGGGCGGCCAGGCAAGCTGTTCGGCCAGCACCACATAGCCGTGCGCCTGGCCCATGTAGGTTCCATCCTGGCTTGAGCGGATGGCCGCCACCTTGGCCCGCACCAGCGCGCGGTAGCTGGCATAAAAGCGCAGTAACGGCACAGCCTCGAAGTCACCGCTTTGGCTGAGCCACTCATTGAGAAACCAGCAGGCCAGCCCGGGTTGGCGGTGATCCAGCAGATCGACAAAAGTAAAGGCGATTTCGCTGGCCACGTCTATCCAGCGGAAGTCTTCGTTGAACTCGATGCAATCGAACAACGTCACGTGAGCGTCGATCAGTGCCAGGTTGCCCAGGTGCAGGTCACCGTGGCACTCAAGTACCCGTCCCGACGCCTTGCGCGCCATGAATTGCGGCCGCAGGCGCTGGAACTCGCTGCGACTCCATGTCGACAAGGCAGCCAGCCGACTCTGCCAAGGCGGTTCGGGCAGCAGGGCTTGCAGCTCTTCAAAGTTCTCCAGCACCGGCCTCAGAATTTTGTCGGGGTTTCCGAAGCGCGAGTCCGGCGCAGCAAGCGCCGCAACGCGCTGGAAGCTGACGAGGGTCTGGGCCAACTCGCTGAGGTGTTCGGCTGTCAGCGCGCCGCGCGCGCAGAGCCGGTCCAGTCGAAAGGTCTCATCAAAGCGACGCATCTTGACGGCAAACTCGATCGCTGCGCCGGTACCACCGAAGCGGGGGTCTTCGGGCGTACCTTCAATGGCAACAACATCCAGATAAAGCGTCGGCGCGAAGCGCCGATTCAGCTGCAACTCGATCTCGCAGTAGTTGTGACGCTGCGCCAGCGTGGCGAAATCTAGAAAAGGCAGGGTGACGGGCTTCTTGATTTTGTAGGCGTAGTCACCGGCCAGCAGTACCCAGGAAATATGGGTCTCAACCAGCTCGACGCGCGGCACCGGATGGGGGTAGCGTTTGGGCTCCAGCAAGGCCTGAATGAGTGCAGGCAGGGGTGGGTGCATGACAGGCGCACACTCAGGTGTGGGTGATCCAGCTTGCGTGGTCAGCGTGGTCCAGGTGTGGCAGGGTGTTAAAGGTCACCAGCGTGTGGCGCTTGGGGTTGAAGGCGAACTCGGTGATGGCGCTATTGCGCAGGCGCATGTTGAGCTCGATGGTGGTCTCCGGCATGGTGCCCAGTATGTGACCGACAGCGGTGGCAATGGGCCCACCGCTGGAGACCAGTAGCACATTGCCGTCACAGTTTTTCCGCACATGGTCCAGTGCGCTGACGACGCCTTGTTTGAACTCCTGGTAGCTGGGCATGCCCCTGGGGCTGACCACGCCGTTCATCCACTGCGTCAAGCCGTCGCGCAGCAGGCGAAAGTGATGGCGGTACAGCTCGGGCGTGTCGGGCTTTTCAAGTTTGTTCGGGTGCACGGTGGCTATGACCGCTTCGCTGTCGAATTCGTTCAGTCCCGGCCACTGTAGCTCTGCCATGTCAAATGCGCCGCCGTCGCGAATGGCGGCATAGGTCTGCAGTTGGCGACGCAAGGTGCCGCTTAGGACAGTGTCAAAAGCCAGGCCCTTTTGACGGAAGTATTGGCCCAGCCGCACGCTTTGCTGCAGGCCCAGCGCACTCAGTTGGTCGTAGTCTTCGGCGCCAAACGAAGCCTGGCCATGGCGTACGAGGTAGAGGGTTCCCATGCCACGAATCTAAACCAGATCGCACTTTGCCTCTTGTCACACGAGTGACGTCGCTATCAAGCCAGCAGCACCTTGGCCAGTGTTGCTGCATCCACATTGCCGCCGCTGAGGGTGATGCCCACCACCTGATCGCGCAGCAAGTGGCGCTCCTGCATGGCGGCGGCAAAACCTGCAGCACCGGCGCCCTCGGCCACGTTGTGGGTGTCGGCGTAGATGTCGCGCATGGCTTGCGCCACTTCAGCGTCGCTTACTTTGATGACGTGGTCGATGTGCGGCTTCATGATGTTGAGCGCGGCCTGATCGGCCACGCGGCAGGCCATGCCGTCGGCCAGTAGCGTGCTGACTGGCGCCTCTACGATGCGCCCCGCCATCAGCGAGTCGGCATAAGTGGTGGCATGCGCGCTGACGACGCCGACGATTCTTGCCTTGTGACCGAGTGCCAGCTTGGCGGCGATGGCCGCGCAAGCGCCTGAGCCCTGGCCAATCGGCACATAGATCACATCAGCTTGCGGCACGGCCTTGAAAAATTCCCACCAATAAGTACTGACGCCACTCAATAGATCCGGATGAAAGCTGGGCACCATGTGGGCACCACTTTGTGCGGCCAGACAAATAGCGTGTTCCCGGCTTTCCTGAAAATCGGTACCGTGTTCGATCAGGGTCACACCCAAGGCGCGCATGGCGGCATTTTTCTCCAGCGAGTTCCCCAGTGGCACCACAATGCTGCACGGCACGCTGTGCGCGCGGGCCGCCCAGCCGATGCTCTGGCCGTGGTTGCCGCGCGTGGCGCTGATGACGCTGGCGGGCAGAAGGCCACGTCTCTTAAGCTGGTCGAAGTAGGTCAGGCCGCCCCGCAGCTTGAACGCGCCGACCGGCGTGTGGTTCTCGTGCTTGACCCAGCAATCGGTGCCAAGACGTTGGCTCAGCAGCGCCCAACGGTATTGGGGTGTGGCCTGGAATTCGCGGTACACCACCTCGGCGGCGGCCTCAATCTCGCAGAGGGTGGGCAGCTTCATGTTCATAGATTCACGGTCCCGTCAATGCAGGTCACTGAGACGCCACCGACCCAAACCTGGCCGCTGCCATCCTGTTCGATGTGCACACGTCCGTCGCGCCCCAGGCAGCGCCCTTGCGATGCGACATAGGCTTTGGGTGCAAGGCCGTCGGCGATCAGCCACTGGGCCAGACTGGCATTCAGGCTGCCAGTCACAGGGTCTTCATTAACCCCCACCGGCGCCGCAAAGGCCCTTACCTCCACTTCAGGCGCGTCCGACGATGCTTCAATGAGTGCGCCAGAGCGTGCTCCAAAAGCGCGTGCTTCACGGTTTGATCTGGCAATCAAGACTGCGTCCGACTGTGCCATTTCCACTGCCACCACCCCCACTTTTTGTCCAATGTTTTTGAGTGCCACGTGGTCCGGTGTCAGCTGCAGTGCGGTTTGTCTGCTGTCCAGCAGCAGGCCCAGCCAGAGGGGACCGTTGTCCAGCAATTGGGCGGCAATGATCTGCTTGCTTTTGAGACCCAGCGCTGCTACCACTTGCGCCAGCATGGTCAGGTTCGGCTGGCTGCGCTGGAGTGGTGGTGCGGCGAAACTCAGGCGCGTTCCGTCACGGCGAATTCTGATCAGACCGACCTCGCATTCCTGCACGATCTCCTTCGCTGCCTTAGCCCGGCCACCCGCTTCCAGCCAGGCGTGGCAACTGCCTAGCGTTGGGTGACCGGCAAATGGCAGTTCCGCGCCGGGCGTGAAAATGCGCACGCGGTAATCGGCGCCAGCGCTGGCACCGGCGTCGCTGGGGGGAAGCAGATAAGTGGTTTCCGACAAGTTGGTCCATTGCGCGAAATGCTGCATTTCTTCCACGGACAAGTCGGTGCCGTCCAGCACAACGGCCAGCGGGTTGCCCCGATAGGGCGCTGCGCCGAAAACGTCCAGTTGTTTGAAGGCTCGGGACTTCATGGTTTTAACGTGGCGGCGTAAGTCTTGATGCCGTTTGCAAGAGCCGCCACGCCGCGATGGATTTCTTCCACACTGGGGGTGACGAAGGACAGACGCAGGGTGTGCGGGTCGCCGTGGTCGGCATAAAACGGCGTACCGGGGACGAAGGCAACGCCTTGTGCCACCGCGTGCGGTAGCAGGTCCACCGCGCTCATGCCCTTGGGCAGTCGGGCCCACAGAAACATGCCGCCGGCTGGCGTGTTCCAGGTGAGTGTCGAGTCCGGCTCGCCTGCAGGAATCTCACGCCGCAGGGCTTCCAGCATGGCGTCGCGCTGCAATTTGTACAGCGCGCGAATGGTCGGCACATGCCGCTCCAGAAAGCCGTCTTTCATGACCTCTGCGATCACGCGCTGATTGAAGCCGGGGCTATGCAGATCAGCGGCCTGCTTGGCCTGCAGCAGCTTGGGGTAGACCGCTTGCGGCGCCACCACATAGCCCAGGCGCAAACCCGGCGCCAGTACCTTGGAGAAGGACCCCAGGTAGATGCAGCCGTCCGGGTTGCGCGCGGTTAGCGGCAACGGTGGCGGGCTGTCAAACCAAAGGTCGCCATAGGGGTTGTCTTCTATCAAGGGCAGATTCAGTCGAGTGGCCTCCGCGCTCAGGGCGGCGCGGCTGCTCTCGCTCATGGTGCGTCCGGTCGGGTTCTGGAAATTGGGCAGCACGTAGAGAAAGCGGGCGTCCGCGGCCTTGGCCCGCAGGTCGGTCAAATCAATACCTTCATCGTTGCCTGCCACGCTGATGATTTCTGGCTCCATCGGCGTGAAAGCCATCACGGCGCCCATGTAAGTGGGTGACTCCACCAATATCTTGCTGCCAGCGTCAACCAGCACTTTGGCCACCAGGTCGAGTCCTTGTTGCGAGCCGGTGGTTATCAGTACCCGGGCCGGGTCGACCTGCCACGGCAACGCTGCGGCAACCATCTCGCGCAGCGGGCCAAAGCCTTCGCTGGCGGCGTATTGCAACGCGGCGTGCGGATCATCGCGCAACACCTTGGCGCAGGCGGCTTCGAATTCAGCCACCGGAAAAGTCTTGGGTGAAGGTAGGCCACCGGCAAAACTGATGATGCCGGGCCGCTCGGTAATCTTGAGGATCTCGCGGATTGCGGACGGGTTCATTTTGGCGGCGCGCTTGGCTAGCAGCCAGGGCGAGGAGTTCGTTGCGGTGGCGTTCATGCTGCTCTATTCTCCTGTGTCAAATTTTTATCTGGCGTCGCTGACTGGCATCTTGCGGCCAATGAAAACCACGGCTATCACGGCCAAGCCAAAACCAGCACTTACCCAGTCCAGCGTCTCACCCAGCAAGGGTACGGCAAATAACATGCCGAGAAAGGGCTGCAGTAACTGCAACTGGCTGACCCGCACGGTGCCGCCCAGGGCCAGTCCGCGGTACCAGGCAAAAAAACCGAGCCACATGGAGAACACGGCTACATACGCAAATGCTGCCCAAGCCTGCATTTTGATAGCTGAAAGAGGCCACTCAACAATGGCAAGCGGAAGATTGACTGGTAATGAGATCAGCAATGCCCAGCAAATGACATAGTCCGGGCGCATGCGTTGCGACAGTTGTGCACCATAGCTGTAGCCGACGGCGGCGCAGGCCATGGCCAGCAGCAGCAAGGTGTCCGCTGGTGCCGGCGTCAAGCCGCTGCGCCCTGATCGCAACAATGCAAAAGCGACGACCAGCAGGGTTCCAAGGCCGCCGCAAAGCCAGAATCCGTTGGAGGGCCGCTGACGGTGCAGCCACGCCCCCACCGCCGCCGTGGCCAGCGGCAGCACACCGACAATCACGCTGGCGTGCACGGCCTCCACATGGCGCATGGCGATCGAAGTGCACAGCGGAAAACCAAACACTACCCCCAGGGCTACGATGCTCAAGGGCCGCCAGTCGGCACGACCAGGCCAGGGAGCACGCGTCAGCAGCAGGAAAGTAGCTGACAACAGTGCCGCGATGACGGCGCGACCAACGGCGATGAACACGCCCGAGAGCTGGGGTGACTGCGGCGTGCCCACTGCCAGGCGCGTCATGGGCAGCGTCAAGGCAAAGATCGTTACTCCCAGCAAGCCCAGCCAAAGGCCTCTGCGGATATTTTGGTGGAAACTCAAGGCGTGGCCATCCCGACGACAGTGATATCCAGCAGGGCGACGAATTCAGTGATGTTCATGCCGCCACGACATCAATTACTGGCAAGCGCTTCCCAGCGCGCCAGCGCGGTCAGCATTTCTTTGTCAATAGCCGCGTCACGTTCATAAATGGTGGTGGCGCGCTGCGGGTCTTTGGCATACAGGTTGACGTCAGCCAGTTCGGCTCTGAGGGCTGCCTGTTCCTGTTCCAGGGCTTCTATTCTGGCGGGCAAACCGTCGAGTTCGCGTTGCTCCTTGTTGCCGAGCTTCTTCGGCGTCAAGGTTTTGCCCATACCGGTAGATTTGGTGTTTTTGTGGCCTCTGGCACCCGTCTGCTGTGCGCTGGCAGCTACTGAAGTTGTAGCAAGCTGGATCTCCTTGCTGCGTTTCGATTGAATCAGCCAGTCCTGCACACCGCCTTCGTATTCGCGCCACAAGCCGTCGCCCTCGAATGCAATGGTGCTGGTCACCACGTTGTCCAGAAAAGTCCGGTCGTGGCTGACCAAAAACACGGTGCCTTCGTAGCTTTGAAGCAGCTCTTCGAGCAACTCCAAAGTTTCAATGTCCAGGTCATTGGTGGGCTCGTCCAGCACCAGCACATTGGCCGGTCGGGCAAACAGGCGCGCCAGCAGCAAGCGGTTGCGCTCGCCACCTGACAGGGAGCGTACCGGCGAGTTGGCGCGCGCCGGTGAAAACAGAAAGTCGCCCAGGTAGCTCTTGACGTGCTTCTTCTGGTTGCCAATCTCGATCCATTCGCTGCCCGGACTGATGAAGTCCACCAGCGTGGCGTCCAGGTCCAGCGCATTGCGCATCTGATCGAAGTAGGCAACCTGCAAATTCGCGCCCTGCCGAATCTTGCCGCTGTCTGGCTGCAGTTCGCCCAATATAAGTTTGAGCAGCGTCGTTTTGCCGGCGCCATTGGGTCCGATCAAGCCAATCTTGTCGCCGCGCACCACGGTGGCGGAA
>JANXLW010000115.1 GCA_025354965.1 Betaproteobacteria bacterium | reverse complement strand
GCTGGCACTTACCCGGGCACCGCCACCATTCCTGTACTGGCTCTGGCGCTGGCACTGAATGGGCAGGCGCTTGAGGCGCAGCAATGGCTGGCACGGATGTGCCGTTTTGAACCCGTAGCGCGTTGTGATCTGGTCAAAGCTCGTTGGGACGCACAACGACACCAACATCCTGGTCTGGTGGACTTTGACTGGCCTGTTCGGCCTTCTGCTGCCACATCGCCTTGAAGGCGGTCCCCAGGTGACGTGCAAAACATGCACCATCGAACAGCGGAGACGCCAATGCCCTATCGCGCAGCGTCGCCCGCAACTGCGCGAGTTGATCCAGATCGGCAGATCTGGCTACCGCCTTGCAGACGTAGTCCTGCGCATCGCTGGCAATCCACTCCTCAAGCCCTGCGCAAGACAGCAGTGCAGCCCCCTGTCGTGCGATCATCGCGCTGCCCTTGAGTGTCAGCGTCGGCACTCCCATCCAGAGCGCTTCGCAGGTGGTCGTGCCCCCCGTATAGGGAAAAGTATCGAGCACTATATCCACTTGGGCGTAGCTCGCCAGATAACTCTCGCGCGGCATCGGTTCAACCAGCATGACCCGGACCTGATCGATGTTTGCCGCCAGTAGCCGCTGCAGGAAGCGCCTGAAAAAAGCGTCATCCTGGGATTGATTGACCGCCAGTCGCAAGCGAGAACCCGGGACTACACGCTCGACAAAGATTTTGCCGAAGCACATGGCAACCTGGGTGCCGCCTATTTCGAAAAAGACGATTGGTCAAACGCGATCACTTCATTCAGTGCTGCAATTGAAATCGCTCATGCCAATGGACAAGCTGTGAGCCCACGCGCTATTCATGGGCGGGCTCAGGCATTGGAGAAAATAGACGAATTGCAGAAAGCCCAAGCTGACTACAAAGAAAGCTGCCGACTTGCCAAAAGAGGGTGCGAGAAACTTCTCGACCCAGGGCAATTGGAATCAATTCCCAAGTCAGTCGCCGGACCGGCAGCGCCCCGCTAGTTTGCGAAATCTTCAATTTTGCAAGTTGCCGACCGCAGCCGCTATCACCCCCGCATCAACCCCTCAATCGCCTGCACCGCCACCGGCACGTCCCACCTACCGGTGAACTATTCTGCCCATAAAGTCTGCACTGGCAAGGCAAACAGACGCGGCCCAAAACGCACACTGGCTTCGCCGTCGTACAGCACCACGCCGCTGGCAAAGCGTTCGCCGGCAATCTGCTGCAGTTTGCGCAGGCCACGAAAATCCTCGCTGCGCACCGTGCCAGACGCCTTGACCTCCACACCGGTCAGCAGCGAGCCGCGCTCGATCACGATATCAACCTCGTGGTCATCCCGATTGCGAAAATGATAGAAAGCCAAAGTCTCGGGGCTGCCACTGGCCTGGCGGCGCAACTCCTGAAACACAAAGGTCTCCAGAAGTTGCCCGAATAAGGCTCGATTCGCGTGCAAGCCCGCCGCATCGACCCTCAGCAACGCCGCCGCCAGCCCGGTGTCATTCAAATGAAGTTTTGGCGTCTTGACCAGTCGGTTGATATGCCGGGTATGCCAGGGTGGCAATAGATCAACCAGAAACACCCGCTCAAGCAAGGTCAGATAATCGCGCACCGTGGGGCGGCTCAGCCCAAAGGGACTTGCCAGCTCACTCACGTTAAACAGGTGCGCTGTTTGACGCGCAGCCAAATCCAACAAGCGTGGCATGACGTCCAGAGATGCAATGCGGGCCAAGTCACGCACATCGCGTTGAATCAGAGTCTGGACATAGGACTGATACCAAATGCGGCGACGTGCGGCCTGGCGAGTCAGAGCCGCCGGGAATCCTCCCGCCACCACGAGTTCGGCCAAACTCAAACCCATCCGCTCGAATGAGTCGGGCTTAAAGTCCGCATTGAAAAGCTGCGCCAGAAAGTCGGCGGGCCGTCTGCGCAGTTCAACCTGCGCCAAAGGGTGCAAACGAAGAACTTCAATGCGCCCTGCCAGTGAATCCGCCAGTTTGGGGAGCAGCAGGACATCAGCCGAACCCGTCAACAAGAAGCGGCCCGGTTGGCGATCCCGATCCACGACGAGCTTGAGTGAGGTGAATATCTCTGGCACCCGCTGCACTTCGTCCAGCACCATCCTGGGTGGCAAGTCGATGACAAAACCCATAGGGTCAGCCCGCGCTGCGCGCATCTGATTGTCATCGTCAAAACTGATATACCCATAACCACGCGGCTCTGCGACAGTGCGAGCCAAAGTGGTTTTGCCACATTGTCGCGGGCCCTGTATCAGCACTACAGGCGTGTCCGTCAAGCTGGCTTGCAGGTTCTCCTGGACCAGGCGAAGCAACGGCTGATCACTGGGCAATAGGGGGAATATGGGCACCGGCTGATTGTAATGTAAGTGTCCGGCTAATTGAAATAATATTATTCGCTAATTGAAATGTATTAACAAATTCAGGAAGTCATTCAACCCCGCATCAACGCTTCAATCGCCTGCACCGTCACCGGCACGCCACGGCTGATCAGTTCGCAGCCGGCGTCCGTCACGATGGCGTCGTCTTCGATGCGAATGCCGATGTTGTGAAACTGCTCGGGCACGCCGGCCGCAGGTCGCACATACAGACCGGGCTCTATGGTCAGCACCATGCCGGGTTGCAGAATGCGCGCCGGCCGGTCGATGATGGTCTCGCCGGTTAAGGCGTCCTTGCGCTCGCTGGTTTGGCCGATTTCGCCGGGTTCAAGGTAGCCGCCGCAGTCGTGCACGTCCATGCCCAGCCAGTGGCCGGTACGGTGCATGTAGAACTGGAAGTAAGCGCGTTTTTCGATCACGTCGTCCAGCGTGCCCACCTTGTTCTTGTCCAGTAGGCCGACATCCAGCATGCCCTGCGCCAACACCTTGACGGTAGCCTGGTGCGGATCGGTAAAGCGGGCACCGGCGCGGGTGACGGCGATGGCGGCCTCTTGCGACGCCAATACCAGCTCGTACAGCGCGCGCTGTGGGCCGGTAAAAGTACCGTTGGCGGGGAAGGTGCGCGTGATGTCGGAGGCATAACCGTCCAGCTCACAACCGGCATCGATCAACACCAACTCGCCACTTCGCACTTCGCCCGCATCGGCGCGGTAGTGCAACACGCAGGCGTTGGCACCGGCCGCCACGATGGAGCCATAGGCCGGGTACTGCGAGCCGTGGCGCCGAAATTCGTGCAGCAACTCAGCGTCCAGCTGGTATTCACGCACCGGCTGGCCGTCGCGCAGCATGCGGGCGCAAAGCTGCATGGCGCGGATGTGGGCACCGGCGCTGATTTGTCCGGCGCGCCGCATGGTGTCTTGTTCATGGCCGTCCTTGACCAGCCGCATCTCGTCGAGCAGGCCGCGCAGATCGCGCTGCTGTTCCGGGCACAGCGTGCCATAGCGCACCCGGGCGCGCAGGCTGCCCAGCCAGCCGTCAATGCGCGTCTCCAGCGCCTTGTGGGTGGCAAACGGATACCAGACAGCGTCGCGGCCATCCAGCATGGCCGGCAATTGCTGGTCCAGGTCTGCGATAGAAAACGCCGCGTCCAAGCCAAGTTGAGCAGGAGCCGCGTCTGGCCCGAGTCGGAAACCATCCCAGATTTCACGCTCCATGTCTTTTGGCTGGCAAAACATTGTCGTCTTGCCATCGCCGGTGATCACCAGCCAGGCTTTGGGTTCGGTGAAACCGGTCAGGTAATAAAAATAACTGTCGAACCGGTAGAGAAAATCAGAATCGCTGTTGCGCTGCTGCTCGGGCGCCGTCGGCAAGATGGCGACGCCTTTGGGGCCGAGCAGCTTGGCCAGTTTGGCGCGGCGCTGGGTGTAGAGGGATGGGTTCACGAGGTCAACTCCAGTGGTCGGGAAGGGGTTTCAAATGTTTGCGAAATTAGGCAATAAAAGTACCTTGAAAATCCGAATTCTCGCTTTCTAATTTCAAGGTGAATTATTCAGCGTCTTCAACCCGATTCAACCGTCGCAGTCTTTCAGGCGTACCAACGTCGGTCCAGGCCCCACGATACAACTCGGCACTGACAAGCGCATTGTCCACGGCGGCGCGCAACAGCGGCGCCAAAGGGGCTTTCATGCCTTGCGGGTTGCCCGCAGGGATGTCGCACCAGGGCGGCGCAAACAGTTTGCGGTGGTACAGGCCGATGGTGGAATAGGTGTACTTCACCTCGGCCTGATTGCGTGCCAGACCGTCGCTGCCCAGGCCAAAATCGCCTTTCGGGTTGTGCGCCGGATTGGGCACCAGCCACAGATGCGCCAGCCTGCCGCTGGCGGCAAAGCGCTCTACTGCGGCCTGGCTAAACACAAAGTCAGGTGCAAATACATCGCCAGCCAGCACCCAAAAGATGCCAGCAGCTTCTCCTTGAGCGTCCACCGGGCACAGCAGCGGCAAGGCACGCACGATGCCACCCGCCGTTTCCAGCGCAGCGCCAAAATCGCGCCCTTCGTGCGAGTACCGGATCTGCAATGGCTCGCGAATTGGATCGCTATCGGGTGCCGGTGGCCGGAGCGCAAAAACGCTGCCAAATGTTTGCTCAATCTGGTCTCCCAGCCACGCCGTATTGACCACCATCCGGTTAAAGCCACCGCGCGCCAGGGCTTCCATCGACCATTGCATCAAGGGCTTGCCGCGCAGTGGCAGCAAGGGCTTGGGTGTGGCGTCGGTCAGTGGGCGCATGCGTTCACCGCGACCAGCGGCCAGCAGCATGGCGGCAATGCGCGGCGCGGGCATCGCAGATGTTTCTATCGCATGCCAACCGACACTTTGCCAAACACCGCTTGCGCCTCGCGCGGCAGGCAGCGCCAGTACACCGGGTTGGCGCTGACCTCGCCACCCAGCGCAGCGGCGGCCTGCCAGCCCCAGCGCGGCCGGTATAAAAAGGCGCGCGCCAAGCCAATCAAATCGGCATCGCCGGCTTGCAAAATGTCCTCGGCCTGTTGTGCTTCGGTAATCAAACCGACGGCGGTGGTGACCATACCACTGGTCTGGCGTATGTGTCGCGCAAACGGCACCTGGTAACCCGCGCCCAGCGTGATCTTTTGGGCTGGCGAGAGGCCCCCCGACGAGACATGGATGAAGTCGCAACCAGCAGCTTTCAAGCGCTTGGCAAACTCGCCGCTTTGCGCCACATCCCAACTACCCTCGACCCAGTCGGAGGCCGAAATGCGCAGGCCCAACACGCCGTCAAACGCCTGGCGCACGGCGGTAAAAACCTCTAGCGGGTAGCGGATGCGATTCTCAAAGCTGCCGCCATAGGCATCGCTGCGCTTGTTCGCAATCGGCGACAAGAATTCATGCAGCAAATAGCCGTGGGCGCTGTGGATTTCCACCGCTTCAATGCCCATGCGATCAGCACGCTGCGCGGCCACCACAAAAGCATCCCTGACTTGTGCCATCTTCTCCAGCGTCATTGCGGTAGGCGGCGCCTCGCTGGGCAAATAGGATTCGGCAGACGGAGCAAAGGTTTCCCAGCCACCCTGCGAGTTGGGCAACAACTGCGCCCCGTTCCACGGCAACGCACTGGACGCCTTGCGTCCGGCATGGGCCAACTGAATGCACACCGGCAGCGGTGGCGCCAATTGGCGCGCGCGATGCAGCTTGTCGGCCAGCGCGCTGGCGGTGCGCTCATCCCACAAGCCCAGGCAGTTGGGTGAGATGCGGCCCTCAGGCAGCACGGCGGTGGCTTCGATGGTGAACAGTGCAGCGCCGCTGTTGAGCAGGTTGCCCCAGTGCATCAGGTGCCAGTCGGTCGCTTCGCCATCGCGGGCCGAGTACTGGCACATCGGTGCTACGACGATACGATTGGCCAGTTGCAAACCGCCCCGGGGTGAGGGCAGGTTCAGAGAAGAAAATAGTTTGCTCATGGGAATGGACTGGGATTTATGCGATGGCACTTAGCATAGCCCATGGCTTGGTTGGTGCAGCGCGGGGCAGTAAATGGGTGCGCCATTCGCACCCCGGTAAAATGCGGTGTTTCCCCTTACAAACAAAACACTCCGGAGTTGGCACAGATGGCAGATACTGAACAATCGAGCAGCACAACCCGCGCCGACATGGCTAACGCAATTCGCGCTCTGGCCATGGACGGGGTACAGGCTGCCAACTCGGGCCACCCGGGTGCGCCCATGGGCATGGCCGACATGGCAGTGGCTTTGTGGGGCCAGCAGCTCAAGCACAACCCCGCCAACCCGCACTGGTTTGACCGTGACCGCTTCGTGCTCTCCAACGGTCATGGCTCGATGCTGCTGTATGCCGTGTTGCACCTCACCGGCTACAAGCTGCCCGTCAATGAGCTCAAAAAATTCCGCCAGCTTGGCTCAAAAACCCCGGGCCACCCCGAAGTGGGCGTAACCCCTGGCGTGGAAACCACCACCGGACCGCTGGGCCAGGGTATTGCCAACGCCGTGGGCATGGCGCTGGCAGAGAAACTGCTGGCGCAGGAATTCAACCGTGACGGCCATGAAGTCGTCAACCACCACACCTTTGCGTTCATGGGTGACGGCTGCATGATGGAAGGCATCAGCCACGAAGCAGCTGCTCTGGCGGGTGCCTGGAAGCTGGGCAAGCTGATCGCCCTGTACGACGACAACGGCATCTCGATTGACGGCCCGGTGGCACCCTGGTTCATTGACAACACTGCGCTGCGTTTTGTGGCCTACGGCTGGAACGTGCTGGGCCCGATCGACGGCCATGACGCCGAGCTGGTGGCCAGCACCATCGCCGAGGCCAAGAAGTCCAACGAAAATCCAACACTTATCATCTGCAAGACATCCATCGGCAAAGGCAGTCCGAACCGCGCCAACACCGCCAAGGCGCACGGCGAACCGCTGGGTGCCGAAGAGATCAAGCTCAGCCGCGAAGCGCTGGGTTGGCCCCATGCCCCTTTTGTCATCCCCAAGGAGGTGTACGCCGCGTGGGACGCCAAGGCTGCAGGAGCTGCTGCCGAGAAGGTCTGGAACGACAAGTTTGCCGCCTACAAGGGCGCGCACCCCGATCTGGCCAAAGAGCTGGTGCGGCGCATGAAGGGCGAGTTGCCCAAAAACTTCAACCAGGTTGCCGTGGACACCGCCGTGGCGGCCCACATCAAGGCGGAAACAGTGGCTTCGCGCAAGGCCTCGCAACTGGCGCTGGAAGCGTTTACCGCTGCACTGCCGGAAATGCTGGGCGGCTCCGCCGACCTGACCGGCTCCAACCTGACCAACACCAAGAGCACACCCAGTTTGCGCTTTGACTTTACCGGTATTGGGGTGCAGACGCCGAACGCCGCTGGCGTTGCGGTGGGCGGGCGCCACATCAACTACGGCGTGCGCGAGTTCGGCATGGCGGCTGTCATGAACGGCGTTGCGCTGCACGGCGGCTACATCCCCTACGGCGGCACCTTCCTGACTTTCAGCGACTACAGCCGCAACGCCATCCGCATGGCCGCTCTCATGAAGTTGCGCGTGGTGCATGTGTTCACGCACGACTCCATCGGCCTGGGTGAAGACGGCCCGACGCATCAGTCGATCGAACACGCCGCTTCTCTGCGCCTGATTCCGAATCTGGATGTCTGGCGCCCCGGCGATACGGCCGAGACCGCCGTCGCCTGGACCGTGGCCTTGCAAAACAAAGCAAAACCAACCGCCCTGCTGCTGAGCCGCCAAAACATCTATTACGCGCCCAAGTCAAGTCTGGGTGACATCAGCAAAGGTGCCTATGTGCTGGCGGAACCAAGCGAAGTGGGCATGAAGAAAAAAGCCCAGGCCGTCATCATTGCCACCGGCTCCGAAGTGCAGCTGGCGCTCAAGGCGCAAGAGCTGCTGGCTGCCAGAAAAATTGCAGTGCGTGTTGTCTCGATGCCCAGCAACACCACTTTTGACCAGCAGGGCGCAGCCTACCAGAGCGCCCTATTGCCAGCCGGGGTGCCTCGCATCGCGGTCGAGATGGGCGTGTCAGACGGTTGGTGGAAATACGGCTGCGCCGCTGTGGTCGGTATCGACAGCTATGGCGAATCGGCGCCAGCGCCGGTGCTGTTCAAGCACTTTGGCTTTACGCCCGAGAATGTGGCGGACACGGTGGAAAAAGTTTTGCGCAAGTAGGACAGAGGGTCAGGTTTTAGGGTTTCACGTTTTAACTAGTGGAGAATTTGCAAATGACGATCAAGATTGGCATCAACGGCTTTGGCCGCATCGGGCGCAACGTTTTGCGCTCGGCCTTGCTGAATTTCAGCGATATTCAAGTGGTGGGCATCAATGACCTGCTCGACCCCGAGTATCTGGCCTACATGCTGCGCTATGACTCGGTACACGGCCGCTTCAAAGGCGACGTAGCGGTCGACGGCAACACCCTGGTTGTCAATGGTCAAAGGATCCGCCTGACGCAAGAGCGCGACCCTGCCAATCTGAAATGGAACGAAGTCGGTGCCGATGTCGTGATCGAGGCCACGGGTTTGTTCCTGGACAAGGCATCGGGCGAAAAACACCTGGTGGCCGGCGCCAAGAAAGTCATCTTCTCCGCACCCAGCAAAGACGACACGCCGATGTTCGTCTTTGGCGTCAATGACAAAACCTATGCCGGTCAAAGCATCATCAGCAATGCCAGTTGCACCACCAATTGCCTGGCCCCGGTAGCCAAGGTTCTGCACGACAAGTGGGGCATCAAACGCGGCCTGATGACCACCGTGCACGCCGCCACCGCCACCCAGAAAACGGTGGACGGCCCGAGCAACAAAGACTGGCGCGGTGGCCGCGGCATTCTGGAAAACATCATCCCCAGCAGCACCGGTGCCGCCAAGGCGGTTGGCGTGGTCATCCCCGAGCTCAACAAAAAGCTCACCGGCATGTCGTTCCGCGTGCCCACCAGCGATGTTTCCGTTGTTGACCTCACGGTCGAACTTATCAAGGAAGCCACCCTGAAAGAAATCTGCGCCGAAATGAAGGCGCAAAGCGAAGGCGCCTTGAAGGGCATCCTCGGCTACACCGACGAAAAAGTGGTGGCCACCGACTTCCGCAGCGACCCCCGCACTTCCATCTTCGATGCCGATGCCAGCATTGCGCTGGACGGCACTTTCATCAAGGTGGTGGCCTGGTACGACAACGAGTGGGGCTACTCCAACAAGTGCCTGGAGATGGTGCGCGTCGTCGCCAGGTAATCTGCTCCGGTCTCAAGAAAAGCGCCTGCGGGCGCTTTTTTTATTGCTCGCCTATTGTGCTACCACTGGCTGCAATTGCTCCGTGGACACGGTGCGGGCGGGCGACGCGAAGAATATCTTGCGATGCATCCACATCCATTGTTGCTGATCAGCCGACCATATACTGCCAGCCAAAAAATACCACCAGCCCGCTCAGAATGGTCAGCAACTGGCGCCTTGTTGCGGCACACAGCAGCACAGAAAACAGTGCGGCAACCAGCTGCGGATTACGCCAACTCAACTCCAGTGCAAGACCGTGCG
>JANXLW010000072.1 GCA_025354965.1 Betaproteobacteria bacterium | reverse complement strand
CGGCGACAGCGACTGCACCTCCGGCTGCGCCACCTTTACTCAGCGAACTGTCGGAAAACTTCCGCCGCGCGCTGCCGCCGCTGACTGTGAGTGGCGCCGTTTACTCCGACAATCCGGGGCAGCGACTGCTACTGGTGAACGGCCAGGTTGTCACGCAAGGTGGCCCGGCGGCAGCCGAAGTGACGCTGGAGGAGATCGGTGCCAGAAGTTCGGTGTTCAGTTATCGGGGAACGCGATTTCGGCTGGCGCATTAGCCATCTTCATCGCGCCGCCGCCATGCTGCATCAACCCGCAAAAAAATGTCAACTGAAGCCCGAGGAAACTGCCATCCATGACACCCAGTATCGAACTTCAATCTGACACTTTGCGTTGTGAAATTGCGCCTGCGCTGGGCGGGGCTATCGCCGGCCTCTGGTTGGGTGACATCGCCGTGCTACGCTCCACCCCGACCAAAGCCTTGACCAGCGCCCGTCAGGCCGGCAGCTACCCGCTGGTGCCATTCTCCAATCGAATGGGACACGCCAGCCTGAAATGGGCCGGCACCAGCCACCCGCTGGTGCAAAACAACGGTGACGAACCGCATGCCATTCACGGCGTCGGCTGGCAACGGCCCTGGGCCGTGCTGGAGGCCGACCAGCACTTTGCACTGCTGTCTTACGAACACAAGGCCGACGCCTCCTGGCCCTTCGCCTTCGACACCTCGCAAGCCTTCAAGCTAAGCGCCAACCAGCTGGAGATGACCTTGAGCATCACCAATCAGTCTGACGCAACGGCACCGGTCGGGCTCGGCTGGCATCCTTATTTCGTCAAGCGCAGCGGCAGTCGTATCTCCTTCAAAGCCAGTGGCCGCTGGGAAATGAGCGCCGAGAAACTGCCAACGCACCAGCTTGTTGCCAGCGGCCTGGACTGCGACTGCGCAGTGCTGGACGTGGACCACTGCTTCGAGGGCTGGACTGGCGTGCTCCATCTGCAGGATGAAAAATTGCAAACACGCATCAGTTCCAGCTTGCAGCGCCTGGTGGTTTATACCAACCAGACCCGCAACTTCGTCGCTATTGAGCCGGTAAGCCACGTCAACAACGCCCTCAACCTGATGACAAGTAGCGGCGCCAGCGCTGAATCATTGGGTGTGCGGGTGCTGCAAGCGGGTGAATCGATGTCGGCACAGATGAGTATTCATGTGGAGCACGCCCTATGAGCGGGACAACTGGCAACTGGCAATGCGTCACCACGCAGCCCTGCGAACTGGGCGAGTCGCCGTTCTGGCAGCCGCAGGAGCAGAGGTTGTACTGGGTGGATATTTCGGCCAGGCAGATATTGCGCACCGGTGAGGGCCAGGGTTCGGTCGAGAGGTGGGACCTGCCCTCGGAGCCCGGTTGCATCGCGCCTGCCGCCAGTGGCGGTCTGGTGATGGCGCTGCGCCACGGTGTGTTCCGTGCCCGCGCCTGGCGTGGACCGCTGGAGCACATCGCCACACTCGACTACGACCCGACGCAGATGCGCGCCAATGACGGCAAATGCGACAGCCTGGGGCGTTTCTGGATCGGCACCATCGACGAGACCAAAATGGCGCACAACGCGGCCCTGTATTCGCTGGACTGCCGCATGGGGTCCACGCCGCTCATCAAACGCCAGGCCGCTAACGCCAGCACCGCCAACGGCCTGGCCTGGAGCGCCGATGGCAACGCACTGTACTGGGCCGACACACCCACGCACGCGGTTTATGCCTGGGACTTCCACCTGAACAGCAACACCTTGACGGCGCGGCGCGTGTTCCATCAGTTCGCATCCAAGCCGGCGCTTTGGCAGTTCAACCTGGGCGTCGATGCTGGCGCCTACCAGGGCCGCCCGGATGGCGCTGCTGTAGACGTTCAGGGCAACTATTTTGTTGCAATGTTCGAGGGCCGCCGCGTCTGCAAATTTGCCGCCGACGGCACGCTGGCGGCGCAGTGGGCAACGCCCGCCCAATGTCCCACCATGCCTTGCTTCGGCGGCGAAGATTTGCAAACCCTGTACCTCACCACGGCGCGCCACAAGCGCGGCGCTGCCGAACTTGAAGCGTTACCCTTGTCGGGCCATGTGTTTTCCATGCGGGTAGAAGTGCCGGGCTTGCCGGTGAACTTTTTTTGCGACTGAAAAGCCCCCACGCTTGTGGTGGCCCGCAGGCGACTTATTTTTTTGCACCCAGGAGTTTCAAAAAATTCACGCAACGCGGGAACGCCGCCCTTTACCATTCGGCGCATAACTTCAGCCTGCTTCACCATGGATACACCGCTTCGCCGCATCACCGACCGCATTCGCGCTGCCGTGGACGAGGGCACGCCGCTGCGCATTCGTGCTGGCGGCTCAAAAGATTTTTATGGCCAGTCGCTGCAAGGCGAGCTATTGGACGTCAGCGCGTTGAGCGGCATCGTCAGTTACGAACCCAGTGAATTGGTCGTCACGGTGCGCGCCGGCACGCCGCTGCTTGAACTGCAAGCGGTGCTGGCCGAGAAAGGGCAGTGCCTGGCCTTTGAGCCGCCCCGCTTTGGAGGTTCGGCTGCAGAAGGCAGCAGCGCCACCTGTGGTGGCATGGTGGCGGCAGGCCTCTCCGGCCCGGCGCGCGCCAGTGCCGGTGCCGTGCGCGATTTTGTGCTTGGCGTCACACTGCTCAATGGCCGCTCCGAGTTGCTGACCTTTGGTGGCCAGGTGATTAAAAATGTTGCCGGTTACGATGTCTCGCGCCTGATGGTGGGCGCCCTGGGCACGCTGGGTCTGCTGACCGAGATTTCACTTAAGGTGTTGCCTTGTGCACTGGCCGAAGCCACCCTGACGTGCGGTGGTCTGAACCAGAAAGCAGCGCTTGATTTGCTTAATCGATGGGGCGGCCAGCCGTTGCCGCTGAACGCCAGTTGCTGGCTGTTTGATGCCAGCGCAAGCCCGCCGCGCGACTACCTCTTTGTGCGTCTGCGCGGCGCTGTCGCAGCGGTCGAGGCGGCCTGCCCGCGCATGATGGCCGACTTGCAGGCATTGGGTGGTGACACGTTGCGCATGGACAATGCGCAGGCCGGTCCAGACTGGGATGCCTGCCGCGACCAGACCCTGCCATTCTTCAGGCCGCCAGCGCCTGAGCTTGGCCTGTGGCGTCTGTCGGTACCTCAGACCGCGCCGGTGCTGGCTTTGCCCTATGCGCAATTCATCGAATGGCACGGCGGCCAACGCTGGCTGTGGGCGCCACTCTCGGCCCACGAGCAACTGCGCCAGGCAGCCACCATGGTCGGCGGAACTGCCACCCTGTTCCGCTCGCCAGCGGCCGACAAAGCCGAGTCGGCAGTCCGTTTCAATCCCTTGAGCCAGGCGCTCCACCGAATTCACCAGCGGCTTAAACATGAGTTTGATCCGGCCGGCATCTTCAACCGTGGCCGCATGTACACCCAGTGGTAATAGAAAACCATGCACACCCATCTCGCCCCCGAATACCAGAATAGCGCTGACGCCCAGGTGGCCGCTGCCATTCTGCGCAAATGTGTGCACTGCGGTTTTTGCACGGCCACTTGCCCGACCTACCAATTGCTGGGTGACGAGCTCGACGGGCCGCGTGGCCGCATCTATCTGATGAAGGCGGTGCTGGAGGGTGAGGCTCCGACCCGCAAAACCCAGGCCCACCTGGACCGCTGCCTGACCTGTCGCAGTTGCGAAAGCACCTGCCCCTCGGGCGTCGACTACGGCCATCTGCTGGACATCGGCCGCAAGCTGGTGGATGTCAAGGTGCCGCGCCCGCTGGGTGAACGCACCGTGCGCTGGGCACTCAAGGAAGGCTTGCCGTCACCGCTGTTTGCGCCGGCCATGAAGCTGGGGCAACTGGTGCGTCCGCTGCTGCCAGGCGCCTTGAAAAACAAGGTGCCGACCAAGCAGGACGCCGGAGTCTGGCCGACGGCTGCGCACGCGCGCAAGGTACTCATGCTGGCCGGCTGCGTGCAACCGGCCATGATGCCCAACATCAACCGCGCCACCGCCCGTGTGCTCGATGCGGCCGGCATCCAGACCGTCATCGCGCCCGACGCCGGTTGTTGCGGTGCAGTGAAGTTTCATCTGAACGACCAGGAGGGCGGCAAAGCCCAGATGCGCGCCAACATTGATGCCTGGTGGCCTCAACTGCAGGGGACGATCGACAGCACAGGCGCGCAGGCCATCATCATGAACGCCTCCGGCTGCGGCGTCACCGTCAAGGAATACGGCCACCTGCTGCACGATGACCCGGTATATGCGGCCAAGGCCGCGCGCGTCAGCGAACTGACGCAAGACCTGAGCGAGTGGCTGCCCGAGATCAGCGTCAGTCTGCGGGGCAAACTGCGCGCCAACAGCGCGGCGCAAGCCGGTGCCATGGCCTTTCACCCGCCGTGTACCCTGCAACATGGCCAGCAACTGCGCGGCGGTGTCGAGCGCTATCTGACACAACTGGGCTTCAACATCAAAGTCACTGGCGCCGAGGCGCACCTGTGCTGCGGCTCAGCCGGCACTTACTCGGTACTCAACCCGGGCTTGTCTTACCAGCT
>JANXLW010000023.1 GCA_025354965.1 Betaproteobacteria bacterium | reverse complement strand
TTCCTATGCCAGTTTCCTATTGACAGAACTTGCCAGCAGATTATCATTTGAGTGGTCTTACCACTTTCCAAGTCTATGCCCCAAATTCGCCCTGCTGTTGTCCGCTTGGCCGATACCGTCGCCAACGAACTCGAAAAACGCATCCTTGAAGGATCGCTGAAGCCCGGGGATATTCTGCCCTCGGAGCGTGATCTGGCGGTTGAAATGGGAGTGTCACGTCCGTCACTGCGCGAGGCTATCCAGAAGCTGGTGGCAAAAGGCATGTTGAGCACGCAGCATGGCAGTGGAACCAGCGTGACCGACCGACTGGAAGCGCATTTTGTCGATCCATGGCAGGACATGCTCAAAGGGCATCCCTTGTTGCACCGGGATTTGCTCGAATTTCGCCAGATGCTCGAAAGTCAGGCCGCCTACCTGGCCGCCGAGCGCGCGCTCGATGTCGATATCAAACGCCTGGACGCCCATTACGCAGCCTTGGACGCGGCCTACCTCAGCAATGACATGGCGGTCTGCATTGACAAAGATGTTGCCTTCCATCAGGCTATAGCCGAGGCCGCCCATAACGTGCTGATCGGGCACCTGACAGCGAGCCTGATGCGCGTCATCCACGGACACGTTTCGAATAATCTGGATCATCTGCATGCGCAGCCAAAACGATGGGACCAGTTGCGAGCGCAACACAAGGCAATCTGGCAGGCGATCCGTCATCACAAGCCGGAAGCGGCGGCCAGCGCAGCGCGCAGTCACATCGAATTTGTGCGCCAGAGCATGGAGGACAGTGCGGTCCAGGAGGAGCGCCGCTCCAGCGCTTTAAGACGTCTGGGAACGGCGGAGTCAGCCTAGAACAAGCTGGACAATTCCGACTAGGGAAAACACTTATTGATCACATCCGGGTATTTTTTTAAAATTCGTGAATTGGTAATACCAGTTTACCAATCTAAAAAATACCCACGAGGAGACAGTGATCATGGGGCTCAACACCCAAAGTGCCCGTCTGTATCCGCCGAAGCCGGCGGACGTCTATCTTTTCGCCACCTGCCTGGTGGATCAGTTCACGCCCGAGGCTGGTTTCGACACTGTCCGTTTGCTGGAGCGTGAAGGCATCCGGGTGCACTACCTTGAGCAACAGACCTGTTGTGGTCAACCGGCGCACAGTAGCGGCTTCCCCGATGAAGCACGGGCCGTCGCCCTGCAGCAACTGAGCCTGTTCACCCAACCCTGGCCAGTGGTGGTGCCGTCGGGTTCGTGCGGCGGCATGATTCGCCTGCATTACCCGCATCTTTTTGTGGATGATCCGGTGCTGCACGCCAAGGCCATTGACCTGGCTGGGCGTGTCTACGAGCTGACCGAGTTTCTTGTGCACGTGGTCAATTTCAATCAACAAGACCGCGGCACGGCCTGCACGGTGGCACTGCACACGTCTTGCCATGCCCGGCGCGAGATGGGCTCACATGAAACCAGCGTGGCGTTGCTCGATAGTCTGGCGCAGGTCAACGTTGTCGAGCAGGCGCGCATTGAGGAATGCTGTGGCTTTGGCGGCACCTTTGCCATGCGCTACCCCGACATCTCCGAGGCCATCGTCACCGACAAGGTGGCCGCTATCCGCGACAGCGGCGCTGAGCGGGTGGTCAGTGCCGATTGTGGTTGCCTGCTCAACATCACTGGTCGCGCCGCCAAACAGGATGAGATGGCCGGTTGCAGCATGCCAACGCTGCCGGGTGAGCACATCGCCAGCTTCCTGTGGCGCCGCACCTCGGGAGCACCATCATGAGCGCCACTGTAACTGCCCGCGACAGCATTTTGGGACGCTTGCGCGGCACCCCCATAGCTGTCAAGCCGACTTTGCCGGATGTCCAGGGCTGGTTTGCAGCGCACCGCCGCGTGGAGGATACAGTGCAGCGCGTCAGTCGTTTGCGCAGCGCGCTGGAAGCAGTGAAGGCCGAAGTTCATGACACCACGGATGCCGATTGGCCCGACTTGCTGGCGCGCATTGCCAGCGCCAAAGGTTTGCGCAATCTGCTGATTGGCACCGGCACGCCGCATGGTGCGGCGCTTGAAGCGCGCCGCCCCGAGCCTCTGCAGCTGTTGCGTTACGAGCAGGCGATTGAGTGCTGGCGCGATACGCTGTTTGACGACGTTGACGCGTCCCTGACGCTGGCGCGAAGTGCCATTGCCGAAATTGGCAGCCTGATTTTGTGGCCCGATGCCTGCGAGCCGCGCCTGATGTCGCTGGTGCCGTCGGTTCATTTTGTGCTGCTCGATGTGGCCAGCATCCACAGCGATTTTGATTCGGCCATCAGAGCAGAGGGCTGGGCGAAGGGACTGCCGACCAACGCGCTGCTGATTTGCGGCCCGTCCAAAACCGCCGACATTCAGCAGACACTGGCCTACGGCGCGCACGGCCCGCGCGAACTGGTGGTGCTGCTGCGTCATCCGGCCGGAGCAGCAGCATGAGTGAAGTCATCCGAATCCACCCGATGGACGACTTCAAGGAACGCAGCCGCAGTGTTCTCAATGACCCGGGTCAGCGCAAGAATTTCCGCGGCGCCATGGATTTTTTGCAGGCCAAGCGGCGTGCCCAATTCCCGGATCAGGATGAACTGGCGGGCTTGCGCGAACTTGGCGCCTCGATCCGTCGCTACAGCCTGGCGCACCTGCCGCAACTGCTGGAACAGCTGGAGAAAAATCTGAGCGCCAACGGCATTCAGGTGCACTGGGCGCAAACATCCGATGAAGCCAATGCCATTGCGTTGGCTATCGCACGGCGTGTCGATGCGCACCGCGTCATCAAAGGCAAGTCGATGGTGAGCGAGGAGATCGAATTCAACCATGCCATGGAGGCCGCCGGCATTGAAGCCCTGGAATCCGACATGGGCGAATACATCGTGCAACTGGCCGGTGAAAAGCCGTCGCACATCATCATGCCGGCGATTCACAAGACCAAGCAGGAAATTGCCAAACTGTTCGCCCAGGAAGTGCCTGGCGTCAGTTACACCGAAGATGTGGATGCGCTGATCCAGATCGGCCGACGTGTGCTGCGCCGCAAGTTTGCCGACGCCGACATCGGGCTGTCGGGTGTTAATTTTGCCGTCGCCGAAACCGGCACTTTGTGCCTGGTCGAGAACGAGGGCAACGGGCGCATGTGTACCACCGTGCCGCGCGTTCACATCGCCATCACGGGCATCGAGAAAGTGGTGGAAAAGCTGGAGCACGTGCCACCGCTGTACAGCTTGCTGTCGCGCTCGGCCACCGGTCAGGCGGTCACCACCTACTTCAACCTGATCAGCGGACCGCGCAAGGCGGGTGAGAAGGATGGTCCCGAAGAAGTGCACCTGATCCTGCTTGACAACGGCCGCACCCAGGCCTATGCCGATGAAGAGCTGCGCGCCACCCTGCAGTGCATTCGCTGCGGCGCCTGCATGAACCACTGCCCGGTCTATGCCCGCATCGGCGGTCATGCCTACGGCACCACCTATCCGGGCCCCATCGGCGCCATCATTTCGCCCCACATGCTGGGGCTGGACTCCACCTACCCGCTGGCCTTTGCTTCGACGCTGTGCGGTGCCTGTTCGGAGGTCTGCCCGGTGAAGATCCCGATCCCCGACATTCTGGTGCGGCTACGCAACGAGGCGCAGGCGCGCCCCGACAGTGAAGAGGCCACACTGCGCGGCAGCGGTGCGGCACGCACCACGTCCGGCGCTGCGATCTGGAGTGTCTGGTCGCAGGTCTACAGCCGTGTCGGACTTTACCGACTGGCGTCCTGGTTCATGAGCCGCGGACGCGACCTGTCGCCGACCGAGCAAGGCGCCTGGACCCGCAGTCGCACGCCGCTGATACCGGCAGCCAGGCGCTTGCGCGACCTGTTAAAGGACAGAAAACCATGAGTTCGCTGATCGAATCCCTGTCCCGCGTCCTGCCGCAGCGCCAGGTCATCACCGACAACCTGCGCCGCCTCGCCTATGGCACCGACGCCAGTTTTTACCGCATGACACCCGAGGTGGTTGCCGTGGTGGAGTCCGAGGAGGAAGTACAGGCCCTGTTGCGGGTGACGCATGCCCACGGCAAAACTGTGACCTTTCGCGCCGCCGGCACCAGCCTGTCGGGCCAGGCCGTCACCGACAGCGTGCTGGCCCTCATCGGCGAAGGCTTTGCCACTTGTGAAATCGGGCCCGAAGGGGAGAGCGTGCGGGTCGGGCCCGGCATCATCGGCGGCGAGGTCAATTACCGGCTGGCGCCGCATGGTCGCAAGATCGGCCCCGATCCGGCCTCCATCAACGCCTGCAAGATCGGCGGCATTGCCGCCAACAACGCCTCTGGCATGTGTTGCGGCACGGCGCAAAACAGCTACCGCACGCTGGCCGGTATTCGCGTGGTGCTGGCTGACGGTGCCGTGCTGGACACCGAGGACCCCATCAGTGTGGCTCACTTTCGTCAAAGCCACACGGCTTTGGTTGATGAGCTTGGGCGACTGGGTGCTGCCACCCGGGTCGATGAAGCCCTGGCAGCACGCATCCGGCACAAGTACAAGATCAAGAACACCACCGGTTACAGCCTCAATGCGCTGGTAGATTTTGAAGACCCGATCGACATCCTGGCGCACCTGATGATCGGCTCGGAAGGCACGCTGGGCTTCATCTCAAGCATCACCTACAACACGGTGCCTGAAGACCCTTGCAAGGCCAGCGCACTGGTGTTCTTTCCGACCATAGCGAGTGCCTGCCAGGCCGTCATCCGCCTGAAAGATGAACCGGTGTCGGCGGTCGAACTGCTGGACCGCCCGGCTTTGCGCTCGGTCGAGAACAAGCCCGGCATGCCGGCGGCAATGCGTGCGCTTAGTGACGACGCCGCGGCCTTGCTGATTGAGGTGCGCTCGCAAACGCCCGTTGCCCTGCAGCTGCGCATCGATGCTGCGCTCGGCGCCATCACCGGTATTGCCACGGTCGAGGTGCCTGCGTTTTCCACCGACCCTGCTACCTGCGAGATGTACTGGAAAGTGCGCAAGGGCACCTTCCCGTCGGTCGGTGCCATGCGCCGCGCCGGTACCACGGTCATCATCGAGGACGTCGCCTTTCCGATCGAATCGCTGGCCGCTGCCACACTGGACCTGCAGGCCTTGATGCGCAAGCATGGCTACCTTGAGGGCATCATCTTTGGCCACGCGTTGGAGGGCAATCTGCATTTCGTCTTTACCCAGGATTTTTCCGATGCCGCAGAGGTCGACCGCTACGCGCGGTTTATGGATGATGTCTGTGAACTGGTCGTCGACAAGTACGATGGCTCGCTCAAGGCCGAGCACGGCACCGGTCGCAACATGGCGCCCTTTGTCGAAAGAGAATGGGGCAGGCAGGCCACCAACCTGATGCGCACCATCAAGCAGCTGTTCGATCCGGACCATCTGCTCAACCCCGGCGTCATTCTCAATGACGACCCGCAGGCGCACCTGAAGCATCTCAAGCCTATGCCGGCAGCAGAGGATATTGTCGATCGGTGTATCGAATGTGGTTTTTGCGAGCCCCTGTGTCCGTCGCACCGGCTGACACTGTCGCCGCGCCAGCGCATCGTCAGTTGGCGCGAGCTGTCTCGCCGGGCTGCGGTGGGCGAGAGCGGTGCAGACGTGGAGGCTGATTTTGCTTATTTTGGTCTTGACACCTGTGCCGGTTGTGGCCTGTGTTCCACCGCCTGCCCGGTCGGCATCGATACCGGCGAGTTGACGCGGCTGTTGCGCGGCCGTGGCATGGGCAGCACCTCGCACAAGGTGGCGCAATGGACCGCCGGCAACTTTGGCAAGGTGGCAACGCTGTCACGGGTTGGCCTCAGCGTCGGCCACGCAGCTTCCAGCGTGCTTGGCGGAGGGCTCGTTGCCCGCCTGTCGGGTGGCAGCTGGAAGCGCGGTATGCCGCAGGCTGGCAAGTTGCCCGCAGCGTACAGCGGTGCCGGCGATCCGGTGGTCTATTTCCCGGCCTGCGGGGGGCGTATTTTTGGCGCCAACAACACCGACGAGGCGACACTGCCGGAAGTCATCATGGACTTGCTGGTGCGCGCCGGCTACGCACCGCGCCTGCCGCAAGGTTTCGACAAACTGTGCTGCGGCCAGATGATGGCCAGCAAGGGCATGGCCGAAGAAGCCGATGCCATGGCCGATGCTGTCGCCAATGCCTTGTTGCAGGCGGCGGACGACGGCCACGGCGGCTATTATCCGGTCATCATGGACGCCAGCACCTGTTCCGTGCGCATGCAAAAGATTTTGGGCAGTCGCCTGACGCTATTCGATTTTCATGAGTTCGCGCATGATGCTTTGCTGCCGCGCCTGCGCATCCAGCGCAAACCCGGACCGATTGCGCTGCACATCAATTGCAGCGTGCGGCGCACCGCGTCTGACGCCAAGCTGCGTCGCGTGCTGGAAGCCTGCGCTATACAGATCGTGGAACCAGCTGGCGTCACCTGCTGTGGCTTTGGCGGAGACCGTGGTTTTGTCGTCCCGGAACTCAACGCGCATGCGCTGCGTAAGGTGCATGAGGCGCTACCGGCGAACTGTTGTGAGGGTGTTTCCACCAACCGCACCTGCGAAATTGGGTTGACCGCCGAGACCGGTCGCCCCTATCGATCCATCGCTTACTTAGTGGAGGAGTGCAGCCGTGAGGAGGTGCCCATGAAATGCTGATGGAGTACCGGGTACCTTGGGTGTTGTTTTCGACAACCGTTTCGTGTTTGATTCATTAATTAATTCGAGGAGATTTTTATGGTTTGGCAACAGGTTTACGACCCATTCGGAAATATGGTCATTTCCACTTTGCTGGCAGCGGTGCCGGTAGTGGTGATGCTTGTGTCGTTGGGCTTTTTACACATCAAGGCTCATATTGCAGCCGCCCTCGGCCTGCTGGCTGCGGTGCTGGTGGCCGTGTTCGCCTACGGCATGCCGGCCGGCATGGCCGGCACGGCGGCGATGTACGGTGGCTTTACCGGGTTATTGCCGATCGGCTGGATTGTGCTGAACATCATTTTTCTGCAACAACTGGCAGAACAAAACGGCAGCTTCAAGATTCTGCAGGCGTCACTGTCGGGCATTACCAATGACCGTCGTTTGCAACTGCTGCTGATTGCCTTTTGCTTTGGCGCTTTTTTTGAAGGCGCAGCAGGCTTTGGCACACCGGTGGCGGTGACCGCCGGCATTCTGATCGGTCTGGGCTTCTCGCCACTGGCGGCTTCAGGTCTGAGTCTGATTGCCAACACCGCACCAGTGGCGTTCGGCGCACTGGGCACACCCGTCATCACGCTGGCCAAGGTGCACGGCTACGACCTGATGCAGGTGACGGCGATGATTGGCCGGCAGCTGCCGTTCTTCTCGCTGCTGGTGCCGTTCTGGCTGATCTGGGCTTTTGCCGGGCGCAAGGCGATGATGGAAATCTGGCCGGCGATTCTGGTGACAGGTCTTTCATTTGCTATCCCGCAATACCTAGTATCGAACTTCATCGGGCCGGAGCTGGTCGACATCATTGCGGCCATCGTCTCCATGATTTCACTGATGCTGTTCCTGCGTGTCTGGCAACCCAAGAAGATCTGGACTTCACCCAATCTGAAAGGCCATGAGACCGACGGCGGCGAGGCCAAGGCCGCAACGCCGATCGAGAAATACACGCGCGCTGAACTGGTCCGCGCCTGGATCCCGTGGCTGATACTGACGGTGTTTGTTTTTGTCTGGGGTCTGCCCTCGGTGAAGGCCTGGCTCAACGGCATCTATGCACCCGCTTTCCCGATCGCCGGCTTGCACAACCTGATCGAAAAGATGCCACCGGTGGTTTTGAAACCGACCAAGGAAGGCGCCGTCTATGTCTTGGGCCTGCTCTCCGCAACCGGCACCGGCATTTTGCTGGCAGCGATCGTTGGCGCACTGGTGATGAAGTACAAGCCAGCTGAAATTGTTCGCACCTTCGGACGCACTTTCTGGCTGGTGCGCTATTCGCTGATGACGATTGTCCTGATGCTGGGCCTGGGCACCTTAACCCGCTTTTCCGGCACCGACACCACGCTGGGCCTGGCCTTTGCCAACAGCGGTGTGTTCTACCCGTTCTTTGGCACATTGATGGGCTGGATTGGTGTGGCCATGACGGGGTCTGACACGGCATCCAACGTGTTGTTTGGCGGCATGCAAAAGGTAGCGGCAGACCAGCTTGGCCTGTCGCCCAACCTGATGGGTGCAGCCAACAGCTCGGGCGGCGTGATGGGCAAGATGATCGACGCACAATCCATCGTGGTGGCGTCCACTGCGACGCGCTGGTTCAACCATGAAGGCGACATCCTGCGCTACGTGTTCTTCCATTCGATCGCCCTAGCCTGTCTGGTCGGCATCCTGGTGACACTGCAGGCTTATGTATTCCCGTTCACTCTGATGGTCGTTAAATAATTCAGGACAATCAATCATGCATAAACGTATTTTTGTCGCCATCGACAACAGCAACACAGCGCAGAAGGCGCTTGAAGAGGCGGTCAGTTTGGCAAAAGCGTCGGCTGCCAGCCTGTGCATTGCAACCGCGCTCGACGCCGGACCGCTGGCGCAGCATGGTATGGGGTTGGGCAGCTACATCGACATCGACAAGGTCAAGCAGGAAATGCGCGAGTCTGCCAGTGCCCTGCTTGACCAGGCGCTGGCCAAGGCGGTCGCGGCCGGTTGTGCGGCCGAGCAAATGTTGATTGAGTCTTCAGATCGACGCATCGCGGAGATGCTTTCCGATGCGGCTAGCCAATGGCAGGCCGACTTGCTGGTGGTCGGTACGCACGGCCGACGCGGCTTTGAGCGCATGCTGGTCGGCAGCGTTGCGGAGAACCTGGTGCGCATCGCCACCACCTCCTTGCTGCTGGTACGGGCGAAATAGGCGGCGTGCCGGCAGCGTCCATGCTTTCCGGTCTGGCCTGGTTGCTGCTTTGCCAGTCGGCTGGCGAGGCTTTGGCCCGGCTCGCGCACCTGGGCCTGCCGGGGCCGGTGATCGGCATGCTTTTATTGCTGGTGCTATTGCGTTGGGAGGTCGTTCGCTCACCTGTGGGCGCAGCAGCCGATGCCCTGCTGGCTCACCTTTCGCTGCTGTTTGTGCCGGTCGGTGTCGGCGTCATGACCCACCTGGCATTGATCTCGCAGTATGGATTGCGCCTGCTGCTGGTTATTGTACTGTCGACCTGGATCGGACTGCTGGTCACAGCGCTGGTATTGCGTGCCGCGCTGCCCCGGGCCGATGCGCCGACCATTGCGTGAAAGCAAAGAAATGACCGACTTCGTCCAACTCTGGGTCTATCTCTCGACCACGCCCTTGTTTGGCCTGACTGCGACCTTGCTGACTTACCTGGTTGCGCAGGCAATTTACCAGCGGCTGGGGCAGGCGCCGTGGGCCAACCCAGTGCTGTGGACCGTGTTGCTGCTGGCAACGCTTTTGACCGTCAGCGGCACGCCTTATCCGAGCTATTTTTCGGGCGCACAGTTTATTCATTTCCTGCTCGGGCCGGCGGTGGTGGCACTGGCCTGGCCCATGTGGCAACGACGGGAAGAACTTCGCAGGCGCGCCGCTCCACTGCTGCTGGCGGGGTTGACTGGCGGCGCCGCCGCCAGCGTTAGCGCGGTGGCCATCGGTTGGGCACTGGGCTTGCCCGATACCTTGTTGCGTTCGCTGGCACCCAAATCTGTTACCGCGCCGGTAGCGATGGGAATTGCCGAACAACTGGGTGGCATTCCGGCATTGGCGGCGGTGTTTGCCGTCTTGACCGGGCTGGTGGGGGCCATCAGCGCCAAGTATCTGTTCGATGCAATTGGCGCCATGCCGGCGCAGGTGCGGGGTTTTGCGCTGGGCACAGCGTCGCACGGCATTGGTGCCGCAAGGGCCATGCAAGTGAACCCGGACGCCGGTGCCTATGCCGGCCTGGCGCTGGGCATACAGGTAGTGCTGGCGGCCGTATTGATTCCCCTGATCGCGCGCATTCTTTGAATGCCCTTGCCGCCAATATGGGTCATTCCTGAAACGATGACTGGCCAAGCCCCGTTCAGCATGTTGGGAGGATCAGGCTGGTGGGGTGTGCGACCGGTAGCAGAAACCGACGCTCGCTTACAAAGGCACCGCCGTGCGCAGCCAGCGCGAGCGCGATTACAAACGCTCTTGAATCAACTCAGCACCACACTGCTCAGACGCCGCCGGTAGCTGGCAACCGTCGGGTCGGTCGGCGGAATTTGTCCATCGGCGACCTTGACCTTGGGCGGCTCGATGATGTCCAGAATAGCGATAAAGGTCTTGCGCGCCAGGTCGTCAGCCCAGGTTTTGTCGCGCATCAGAATCTCCAGCAACTCGTCCATCGCGCCGGTCCAGTCTTGCGTTGCCATCAGGGTTTGAGCCCTGGCAAAGCGGGCGTCGAAATCGCGCTTGTTGGCCGCAATCTTGGTATCCAATTCGCTTGCGGCTTGAGTCAGATCAGTGCGATCGGCGACGAAATCGATGGCGTTCATCCAGCGCTGCAGCGAGTCATAGCGTCGCACCAGCGAGGTTTTGGCAATCGCCGGGGCGAAGGCCACCTTGGCATCGTCGGTTTGGCCGCGCAGCAGCAGCAGCTTGACGTAATTGAAACGGGCGTCTTCATCGTCCGGGCTTTTCAGCACCGCTTGCTGCAGCACATCGTGCAGCGCTTGCGGGTCATTCTCCGCTGGGGCATCGTTGACTTCAACACTGGTCACCTCGGCTTCCAGCACATCAGCCGCGGGCAAGTGCTTGTCCAAAAACTCCTTGATCTGGCCCTCTGGCAATGCCCCCATGAAGCCGTCTACCGGCTTGCCGCCCATCATCAGTACGCAAGTGGGAATGCTGCGAATACCAAAAGCCTGGCTCAGTTCCTGCTCCTGGTCCGAGTCAATCTTGACCAGCTTGAAACGACCGGCGTAATCGGTTTCCAATTTTTCCAATAGCGGACCGATGACCTTGCAGGGACCGCACCAGGGCGCCCAGAAGTCCAGCAGAACCGGGGTTTGCATCGAGGCGGCGATCACCTCGGTGTCAAAGTTTTCAACAGTAACGTTCAACATTGCATATAGCTCAGGGTAAGTAAGTAAAATTCAGGCAAGCTCTGCCCTCAATATCATGAAAATTCAAATCGGCGTCGTCATGGGCTCCAGTTCCGATTGGGACACCATGCAGCACGCAGTCCACATTCTCCAACAGTTTGGCATTGCGCATGAGGCGCGGGTGGTCTCGGCGCATCGCATGCCGGATGATATGTTCGCCTATGCCGAGGCTGCCATCGGTCGTGGCCTCAAAGCGATCATTGCCGGCGCTGGTGGTGCTGCCCATTTGCCGGGCATGCTGGCGGCCAAGACCACGGTGCCGGTGCTGGGTGTGCCGGTGGCATCGAAGCATCTCTCAGGCGTGGATTCATTGCACAGCATTGTGCAAATGCCCAAGGGCGTGCCGGTGGCCACGTTTGCCATCGGCGCTGCCGGAGCCGCCAATGCGGCGCTGTTTGCCGTCGCCATGCTGGCCAATGAGGATGCTCTGCTGCGAACCAAGCTGGATGCGTTTCGCGCCGTGCAGACTGAAATTGCCCGCGGCATGACACTGCCACCGGTGTTATGAGCGGTCAAGCGCTTTTGCCTGGTGGTATGGGTAGCGCCCAGCAAACGACGCTGGGCGTGATGGGTGGCGGGCAGCTGGGCCGCATGTTTGTGCAGGCGGCGCAACGCATGGGCTACTTCACCGTGGTACTGGACCCCGATGTGATCAGCCCCGCCGGGTTGGTGAGCCACTACCACATTCAGACCAGCTACCTGGATGAGCAGGGTCTGGCGCAACTGATGCAGCGCTGCGCTGCGATCACCACCGAATTTGAAAACGTGCCGGCCCCCGCCTTGGTAACGCTGGGCGCGGCGCGTCCCGTGGCTCCTGGTGCCGAGGCAGTGGGCATTGCGCAGGACCGGATCAAGGAAAAAGCGCATTTTGTGCGCTGTGGCGTGCCTTGCGCACCCTACGCGGTGATTGAGACAGCGGCGCAACTGGCCGCGATCTTGAGCGAGGTGACAAGTGTCGGGGCAGACCTTTTTCCAGGCATCCTGAAAACAGCGCGCCTTGGCTACGACGGCAAAGGGCAGATTCGCGTCAAAAACCGGACTGAACTGAGTGCCGCCTGGAACGAGCTCAAGGCAGTGCCCTGCGTGCTGGAGAAAATGCTGCCGCTCAAGGCCGAGTGTTCGGTGATCGTGGCGCGTGGCTGGGATGGCGTCATGGTGAATTTGCCGGTGCAACTCAATCTGCACCGCGAAGGTATTTTGGCGATGACTTCAGTCTTTGAAGGAAATATTCCTTCTGCTCTTGCTGAAAAAGCGGTGACGGCCAGCAAAGCTATCGCTGCAGAGTTGCAATACGTGGGTGTGCTGTGCGTCGAGTTTTT
>JANXLW010000012.1 GCA_025354965.1 Betaproteobacteria bacterium | reverse complement strand
CCTGGCCATGCATGTACCAGCTGTACATCCATCCCCGATTCCAGAATGCGAAGGCAAGCACCGCCGTAGAGGCAAATGAGATTGAAGCGATGAGATGCAGCGGCATTCTGCGGTCTAACGTTCGACATGAGCGGCGGGGCAAGGGGCGCGAAGCGGCCCTTGGCACGTCCGCTCGATGGAGGGGTTAGGCCACACACGCAACCGCGGTGAACATGACGAGCGCACCGGGAAACAGCTTCAGCGGCTGGCACACGGCCCGCGCCGGAGGCTCCACAGGAAAGTAGGTCTTGAAGATCTCGTTGAACTGCTCTATCGACTCCAGGTCGAGGAGATAGAGCTGCACGAACATGACGTCTTCGTATCTGCCGCCGGCTTCTTGAAGCAGTGCTCCCAGGTTGCGTAGTGCTTGGTGCGCCTGCTCTGCAAACGAAGAAAGCATTTCGCCGCTCTCCGGAGATCTTCCAATCATGCCCGCGGTGTAGAACATTCCGTTGGCGGCGACCGTCGCTTGTGAGACCGGGTTGTACATCGCCGCGGCCGCCTGAGTCGTGATAGTGCGCTTCATGGTTAAGAGAAAATGAGGGTTTTGTGTGGCCTAACGATAAGCGTTTATCCACCGCGCCACAACTGTATTCGAAGCACGCGATATCCAACGCGGCGGATAAACCATGTTGGACTGAACCACGTCAACTGAAACGCGGTGGCTGCACAGATTGGGGATTGAAAGCTTGGCTAGCGGATACATGTGCAAATTATGACTGGGGTCAAGCTGTTTGGCAACGGCATCGCAATTGTGAGCACCGCAGCGGTCCGCTACAAGGCTGATGGCAGCGTTCTTGAAAGTCTTGGTGTAACCTACCTTCCACGCAACGCCTTAACTGAATGGAAAATCGCTGTGCTGACGCCACACTCACCGGAGACCGCACTGAGCCTGCAGTAACGAGCCATTGAGCGAAGCCTTACCCGCCCATATGGACTCCCCCACAAACGCAAGAAATTGACCGATAGTTTGGCATTGGGTAATGCGCCTGCAGTTGTATATCCGGTATCTGAGATGAATCAGAGCACACAGCCCTCATGGGCTGAGTGACGTGAAATAGACAAAGGTGCTGCGCCAACAAGCGCAAGCACGAACTAATGAGGAAAGCCCGTCATCTTTGGTGACGGGCTTTTTTTGTGCCACTTTGGCCGTCGCTTCAAGGCGGTGAGGATGTCAAGAGATTAGAGTTTGTCGAAACGCACGGAGTCAAGACTGTTCTTAACTTTGAGTAATGATTGCCGGTCAAGACCCGCAGTTTGCGCATATTCTGACCATTGAAGCGTTGCCTTCGCTACTTGCTCAAGCACTGGCTTGAAGTCAGCAAGAAGCCCAAATCGCTCGGCTACGGCTCGCAAGTCTGCCCGACCAATAGCATCAAACTTGCCATTCACGCCCATAAGATGCCGGGAAGTCCACTTACTCGCGGGGTCGAAAGCAAACGTGAGATCGTATGCTGGTGCAAGCGTCCAAAGCGTAGGCGCGTCCTGACGCAACAAGAAGGCAAAGTTCTTGGGATGGTCGTCGCGATTGCAAGCCAGCACATTGAACACCATGCGGCGTAATGCCTCCACTTTTGAGGAATAAGCAAGCCCCAATGATTCCAATGTGCTGAAGAGCTGGGCGTAGCCATGTACGCCGATGGCGTTGTAATCCATGTGGGCCATGGCACAAAGACTCTGCATGTGGTGTCTAACGCCGCCGGCGGCACGGTCAAACCGCCGAGTCATAAAGTGGGCGCGGCCATTTTCGCAAAGCAGTCGGCACTCTGCCATGTCGATCCCTGCAGCTTTGGCCATGAGAGAGTAGGCGTACTCCAAACGACCGTAAGACCGGGTTGCGCCAAGGTCTGCGTAGTCGGCCTGCACGCCGTCGAATTTCAGGAGCCAAGCTTGAAAGCCATCCGGGATGTCCATTTGTCCGGCACGGATTTCGTTGGTCAACGGATTCCAAGCAACGACTGCCTTGGCGCGCGCCCCGCCAGCAGAGGTGCCCATGCGAAGCATTTGCTGGAGCGACTGTTGCGCCAAATCGGCGCTCCTCAATTGGCCGCTGACGCTTTGGCGGGCGGCCTCGACCAAATTGGACAATTCGACGGCGAAGCTGGTGCGGTTGATCGGCCCACGCGCGGGCTGGAAGGTCAGCGCACCCATGCCGCGGCCCGCAGTGTATGCCAGCCGATCCAATGGTGTGATCTGATCTTGGGATATACCAACGTCAGCCATCCACGCGTTGACCAAATTATTGCCAAAGCGGTCCGGCAGCGCATCAGCCAGCATGGCGGGGAGCCGGTAATAGGTGGCTGCAGGAAGCCCGGGGAAGATGACTGGCCTGCGGCCTTGTGTCAATGGCATTGACAGTGGGGCCAGCTCAATGCCCGTAGTCAGGAATTTCGGGTCGTATGAAAAAGCATAGTGCCCTGATCCTGGGTCAAGGGCGACCGCCCCTACGCGCCGTCCCCAAATGTGAACTGCCAGAAGCCCAACGGGTGACGGGCGGGCACGATGGCGAGTCGGCTGAGATTGAGGAATCGGCGTCATTTGGACATGCGGACACGTTGACGTTGCGGCGTTGCGCGGCGCAACATGTCCATGGGGTTGATGATGGGTGCGGACTCTAAGGCGTTCAGCCAAGGTTCCTTGCCAAGCGCACGCAGTATGCACACCAGTGTGTGAACGTTACCGCCCTGCCCTTGTTCGAGGCGGCTTACTGCGGATCGTGCGACGCCAGCAACGGCAGCGAGACGAGCTTGGTTCATTCCTACCGCGACGCGGGCGGCGCGCAGCTGGAGTCCCAATTGTGAAAGGAGATCTTCAGCAGTGGCGTGCGGCATAAGGGAATTTTTACAACGACCTATTGTAGGGTCAATAAATTGTAATTTAACTATAAATACTCAAATCCGGGTAAATAAAATATTTTGTAAATGAATCGATATATGCGCAATATCAAACAATTTATAAATAAAGTATCTATAACAGGACGTTATAAAAAATACAAAACTGTCAGTAGTGTCCCAACGTTGTCACACCGGAACGTCGCAAGCTAATGATTTGTTTGTTAAATTTGGTGTTTCAGTCTGGTCTCGATTTGAACTTCGAAAGTCAGACTTTGGGTTTTTGGGCGGAAATCCGCAAAAATCCTCATGCACCAAGGCAAGCTCGTATTTGCGCAACTCATGGTCCATATGCCCCTGAGTACGTTTCACCGCTGTGTGGCCGATCACAATGGAGAGCACAAGGTCAAAGACTTCTCGTGCGTGGATCAGTTCTTCGCCATGGCCTTCGCCCAGTTGACCTACCGCGAATCGCTGCGCGACATCGAAGTCAATCTGCGCGCGCAAGCGCGGCGGCTGCACCACATGGGTTATCGCTGTCAGACGATTTCTCGCAACACGCTGGCCAATGCGAATGCCACACGCCCGTGGCAAATTTATGCCGACTTCGCCCAGCACCTGATTGGCATTGCGCGCCCGCTGTACACCAAGGAGCCCTTTGGCGTGGAACTCGATGCGGCGGTGTATGCCTTCGACGCCAGTACCATCGACCTGTGTTTGTCGGTGTTTGCGTGGGCACCGTTTCGTTCGACCAAGGCTGCCATCAAGCTGCACACCTTGCTCGACTTGAGAGGCAACATCCCCAGCTTCATTCACATTACCGATGGCAAGACCCACGAGGTCAACGTGATGGACGATTTGAGGT
>JANXLW010000008.1 GCA_025354965.1 Betaproteobacteria bacterium | reverse complement strand
TCGCAAACACGGTCGAGTCAAGCGCAAGGAGGCATCTGATGTTGTCACGTACCGCCGATCATCTGTTCTGGATGTCTCGCTATACCGAGCGGGCAGAAAACACCGCCCGCATGCTGGATGTGAACTACCAGACCTCCCTCTTGCCCCAGTCGGAAGCGGTGGCGCTGGTGGGCTGGCAAGGCTTGTTGAGCATCAGCGAGTTGCTGTCCACTTACAAGGACAAGCATGGCGATATCAATGTCCGCGATGTGATGGACTTCATGGTCAAAGACGAGAGCAATCCGTCCAGCATCGTGTCCTGTTTGAGTGCCGCACGAGAAAATGCGCGCGCCGTGCGCGGCACCCTGACGACCGAAGTATGGGAGACCCAAAACACCACTTGGCTGGAAGTCAAGCGAATAATCAAATCGGGTGAATTCGAACCTGATCCAGGGCGGTTTTTTGAATGGGTCAAGTTCCGTTCACACCTCTCAAGAGGCGTGACGGTGGGCACCATGCTGATGGACGAGGCATTGCACTTTATGCGCCTGGGTACATTTCTGGAGCGCGCCGACAATACGGCGCGCCTGGTGGACGTGAAGTTTCATGCGGTACAAAGCGACTTTTATGGCACCGCCAGCGAGAAGGATCAGGAGAACGACTTCTACCACTGGAGTGCCATTTTACGCAGCGTGTCGGGCTTCGAGGTCTATCGCAAGGTTTACCGCGATGTGATCAAACCTGAGCGTGTTGCTGAGCTGCTTATTTTGCGCCCGGATATGCCGCGCTCACTGCATGCCAGTCTGAATGAAGTGGTGAACAATCTGTCTCTGGTGGCCAATGACCAGTCCAGCGAAACCCACAGACGCGCCGGAAAATTGCGTGCCGAATTGAAATACGGGCGCATTGATGAAATTTTGGCGACCGGGCTGCACGCCTACCTAACCCAGTTTCTGGACCGGGTTAACGACCTGGGCGCGCACATCAGTCGGGACTTTCTGGTGCCGTCGGTGGCTTGACGACGTCTAATTGGAAGATGCCTTTGGGTTGATCGTTCAGTGCCAAAGACACGGCCTGCCCGAGCTCAATCACGGCCATGGCATAGTAGCTGCTCCAGTTGTAGCGGGTGATGACATAGAAATTCTCGGTGCCCACCACGTAGCTGGGTGCAGCATCGCCATTTTGCAGTTCCACCAGCGCCAGAAGTCCTTGGTGTTGGAGCGCCGCGCCCTCCAGCACGACGCCTTTGGCGCCTAAGCTGGCGACACTGAAAGTAGGCAGTATGTCGGGCGCCAGCAGCGCGTCCAGTTCCAGAGACGTTGCATCAAACTGCACCGGAAAATGGGTTGGCATATCGCGCTGCCAGTTGAAAGCCTTGAAATAGTTGGCAACTGAACCAATCACGTCAGCCGGACTGTTAAAGAGGTCAATCCTGCCGTCGCCGTCAAAATCGATGGCGTATTTCACCCAGCTCGACGGCATGAACTGGGCCATGCCCATGGCGCCGGCGTAACTGCCGCGCGGCGTCAGCGGGTCGACACCGGTGCGATGGACCAGGCTTAAAAATTGTTCCAGTTCAGCTTTGAAAAACTCGCTGCGTTCCAGCGCACGCGGGTGGTTGGACGGAAAGTCAAAAGCCAGCGTCGCCAGGGTATCGATCACGCGATGGCTGCCCATTTGCTGGCCATATATGGTTTCCACGCCAATGATGCCAATGATGATTTGAGCCGGCACACCGGTTTCGGCTTCAGCCCGCGCCAGCGTCTCCCGGTTGTCTTGCCAGAATTTGACGCCGGCCTTGATGCGCACGGGGTCAATGAAGCGGCTACGGTAAATGCGCCAGTTTTTCAGTGTGCCGACCGGTGGCGGCTGAATGAATTTAGCCACCTGTGGCAGGTAACGCGCCTGCGCTATGGTTTGGCGCACCCAGGCCGGGTCCAGGTCACGCCGCACCGCAATGTCATCGGCAGCCTGCATAGCGTCTTCTCGCCGAGCGTAGGCCGGTCCTGACAGGGCCGGTTGCTTGGACGCACTGACTGAGCGTGCCTTGTGGCCGATACCGCTCTTGGCATCTGCTTCCATAGGCCACGCGCCTGCAGCCAGAAAAACAGCGGCGATCAGGAATTTATTGAAAGTCACTTGGTTCGGATCAGTTGTTTGAGTTCGCGTTGCAGTGTAGCGAGGCCTGTTCGCTGTGCGCTCCCCGGCGCATAGCGCTGCGCTTCCAGGCGCACCAGCCAATCAGCCATTAGCTGATTCGAACGACTCGGTGGGGTGGCTTGCTTTAGCAACTGTTCAGCGATGCGACGCGGCGGGCTGTAGGGCGCCACGCTGACCCCGGTCTCTTTCAAGTGCGCCGAAGCGCGGTCCAGCAAACGTAGCCAGGGGTTATGACGGTTGCGGTCCCACAGGGTCCAGGCCGCTCCTGACAAACTGGCCAGCACGACGCAACCTATCAACAGGTACAGCAGGTCTTCCCAGCCGGGAGACTCAAAACCCATGTTTTGAAGCATTCTTAGTTGTTTGCCTTGCGTGTAATTGAGTACCGACTGGTTCCAGCTGTTATTGACGGCATCCCACAGGGCGCGGATGTTTTGGGCAAGTTCAGGATTGACATTTCCCAGCAGGGCGCTGCCGATCACACCGCGCGGCGCCTGCAGGCGTTGCAGTGTGCCGATGCGTCCGGGAGCCACGGCGGAAGTCGGGTCCACGCGTACCCAGCCGCGACCTGCCAGCCAGACCTCAACCCAGGCGTGAGCGTCGCTTTGACGCACGATCCAAAAGCCGTCAAGCGAGTTCCTCTCACCGCCCTGGTAGCCCGTAACGACGCGGGCTGGCACCTTGAGCGCTCGCATCAGAATGACGAAGCTCGACGCAATGTGTTCGCAAAATCCCTCTTTGCGTTCGAACCAGAATTCGTCAGCGCTATGCCGGCCGAACACGCCAGGCTCCAGCGTGTAGTGGTAGCCACCGCGGCGCAGGCGCTCCATCGCAGCAGCCACCAGTTGCGCACCATCAGCGCTGCTATAGCGCGGGTCGCGGCGCAACTCATCGGCTAGTTGCAGCGTGCGTGGATTGAATCCGGTGGGCAGATCAAGGTACTCCTGTAGTGCCACAGTCGCAAGCACCGGACCGTGGCGAAAGTCTGTGTAGCTGTGGGCCGAGTAACGCAGTAAATCGGTAATCGGGCGCTCGACCCGCCACTGCAACTCGGGCGTCATGCTGGCGTCAAAGCCGGGTAAGGTGGGTCGGGTCAGGGCCGCGTCCAACAGCAACAACCAAGGACGGGAACTGGGCTCCAGCGTGACCTGGTAATTGACGGCTGGCCCGCGCACCTCCAGGTTAATGGGGAGTTGCCAGCGAGCAGAAGAGCCGGAACGCAGAGGTCTCCATTCGCGGCCGTCAAAACTGGAGAGTACCGGTCCACGGAAGTACAGTTCCGACTGCAGCGGAGCGGCGCCCTCAAAGCGGATGCGCATGGCAATGCTGTCGTCCAACGCCAGACTGGCAATGCTGCCGACCTGCATCGTGTTCGATAGGCCAGTGCGCCCGCTCATGGCGTCATTCGGGATGCCCCATAGCGGTGCCATCCTTGGAAACAGGACGAACAAGATGGCCATGATCGGTGCCCCCAGCAGTGCCATCCAGCCGGCCGTCCTGGCCGCTTGCATGAATGGCGGCCTACCCACCGGCATGTGGGCATTGACCAGTGCCGTCAGCAAACCCAGCAAGGCAATCAGCATGGTGCCGGCAAACAGCAGGGATTGCGAAAAGAAAAAATTCGTCAGCAGGGTAAAAAAAGCAAGAAAAAACACCACAAAGATGTCTCGTTTGGCACGCAATTCCAGTGTCTTCATGGCCAGCAACATGACGATCAGGGTGACGCCGGCATCACGTCCCAGCACGGTCTTGTAGGTCATCAAAGTAGTCAGCACGGTGGTTGCCAGCATACCCAGCAACCACCAGCGAGATGGTAGTGGCCGCGCGATCAAGGCCAACCAGCCCCTCCATGCCAGCATGCCGCCCGCAAGCACACTGCACCAGAGTGGGATGTGACTGACCAGCGGCATCATCACCCAGGCGATCACGAGCAGCAAAAACAAATTGTCGCGGCTGTCGCGGGGGAGCTTGTTGAGGTAGTTCAGCATAAAGCCAGCGCCTCCAGACAGCGCTTCCTGTGTCCGGCGCCATGGCCCGGCTTGATTTCAAGACTGGACAGACGCAGACCGTAGTCAAGCTCTTGTTTCTCGGCCTGCAACAGCCAGGCGCACAATCGCGACAACTGTTGTTCGGGGTCGGTCGCACCGGTATGGCGCTGGTCCAGCCATAACTCAAAGCGCTGCGCCTGCTGGGCGTCGCGACTCACCAGTTCGTCCGCTTTGGCAGCTTTTTTCCAGACAATCCACTTAAGCGGGTCGCCGCGGCGGTAGGCGCGCACACCGTCGTACTCGCCGCTGGTGTGGATTTGCACCGTAGTGGCAACGCCAGCACGCGGCTCACCGGTCGGCAAAGACGGTGGCAGCATTTCGGGTTGCGGGTACACCAAAACCTGAGCGGCCGGTCGCCACAGCGTCCAGACCCGAAAGGTGCCCAGCGGAAAGCGAGTTTCCAGCGTCAGCGCAGGCACGCGGTGCAGTCCACGTCGATTGGGCTTGAACGCCAGATGTACGGTGGCGCTTGCGTTGCCCGGAACGTCGGTCCAGATCCAGTGCTCAGAACCCGACACGGCAACCCCGATGCCGTGCCGGATGCTGCGCCGATTGCTTTGAATGTTAATGCTGATAACAGCACTGGAGCCGCAGAATTGCGGCTCAGGCGCTATCAAATTCATACTCATTCCGCGCATGGTGGCGTGGCCCACGTGCATCCCGACGACAGCACAGCCAGCCAGCAAAAAAGTCAGCAGATAACCCAGGTTAAGCTGGTAATTGATGGAAGCCAGCAACAACACCAGCAGCGTTGCACCCAACATAAAGCCGGGACCGGTAGGCAGGATGTAGACGTTGCGCTGCGTCAATACAACGCTGTCGCGCAGCGGCAGGCGTGCCAACCACCAGCGCTGGATCCGGCTCACGGCAATGGCACGGCGTCAAGCATGGCGCGCACCTGTTCAACCGAACCCCGCCCCGCGTCAAGCACCGGAATCAGGCGGTGGGCGATGGTTTGGGCCAGGATGGCCTGCACATCATCCGGCGCCACATAGTCACGGCCACAAAGCATGGCGCGCGCCTTGGCAGCACGCACCACGGCCATGCCGGCCCGTGGGCTCAAGCCCATCAGGAACCAGCGCCCATTGCGGGTTGCAGCGATCAGGTCCTGCACATAATCCAGCAGCGGGCCGGCGGTGTGGATAGCCTGCACCATTTGCTGCAGCGTTTGCAATTCACCGGCGCTTAAAAGGCTGGGCAATGCATCCAGAATTTCACGTCGATCACGCCCGACAAGCAGTTCGCGCTCGGCATCTCGATCCGGGTAGCCCAATGAAATACGCATCAAAAACCGGTCCAGCTGTGACTCAGGCAGCGCATAGGTGCCCACCTGGTCAAACGGATTTTGCGTTGCAATGACAAAAAAAGGCGGCGGCATGGCGTGCGTTGTGCCTTCAATCGTAATTTGTCGCTCTTCCATCACTTCAAACAAAGCAGATTGTGTTTTCGCGGGGGCGCGATTAATTTCATCAATTAAAATTATAGATTTAAAA
>JANXLW010000482.1 GCA_025354965.1 Betaproteobacteria bacterium | reverse complement strand
TCATCAAGCATCTGGATGGCAATTGCCATGTCTATGTCGACCATCCCTGCGATGTTGCGATGGCAGTCAAGGTAGCAGACAATGCCAAGACCCAAAAATACAGCCCCTGCAACGCGATGGAGAGCCTGCTGGTGGCGCGCGGCGTGGCGGCCCAATTTTTACCCTTGATCGGCAAAGTTTACGCTGACAAAGGGGTCGAGATGCGTTGCGATGACGAGGCGCTGACGCTGCTGACCACGGTGCCAAGTGCCAACTGCAAACCTGCCACCGAACAGGATTGGTATGAGGAGTACCTGGCACCGGTCATCAGCATCAAAGTGGTTGACGGACTCAATGAGGCCATTGCCCACATCAACCGGTATTCATCGCACCATACCGACGCCATCATCACGCGCGACCACATGCACGCACAAGCCTTTTTGCGGGAGGTCGATTCCGCCAGCGTGATGGTCAACACCAGCACACGCTTTGCCGATGGTTTCGAGTTTGGCCTGGGCGCTGAAATTGGCATCAGCACCGACAAGTTTCACGCCCGTGGCCCGGTCGGTCTTGAGGGCCTGACGTCGTTAAAATATGTGGTGCTGGGCAATGGCGAAGTAAGATCGTGAGAGCTTTGGGGTAGTTCGCAATTTTTCGCAGCGAGCAAGCCCTGTTCTTAACTGACTAAATTTATGGTTCCACATCTCGTCACCGCGCTTACCGGCCCTATCAACGAACTTGAACAGCGCGTGCTTGATTCCATGCCCGCTATCGAGCGCTGGTTTCGTCTCGAGTGGATGGAGCACACGCCGCCGTTTTACTGTTCGGTGCATGTGCGCAATGCGGGCTTCAAACTAGCGCCTGTTGACACCAATTTATTTCCGGATGGCTGGAACAACCTCACGCCCGAGATGTTGCCACTGGCCGTGCAGTCGGCGATGGCGGCGATCGAGAAGATTTGTCCGGAAGCGCGCAATTTGCTGGTCATCCCGGAAAATCACTCCAACAGCAATCAGTATTTGTCCAGCCTGGCGCAACTGCGGCGCATTTTCCACATGGCCGGTCTGAACGTGTCTCTGGGATCCATTGACCCGGCCATCAAGAACACCACCACCATTGAGTTGCCCAACGGTGAGAGCGTCACGCTGGAGCCGGTAGTCCGCGGAAAGCGCCGACTGGGCGTGAAGGACTTTGACCCCTGCACTATCCTGCTGAATAACGACTTGAGCGCCGGTGTGCCTGGCATTCTGGAAGACATTCACGAGCAATACCTGCTGCCCCCGCTGCATGCGGGTCGGACCACGCGACGCAGAAGCAAGCATTTCAAGTGTTACGAAGAGGTGGCCAAGCGCTTGGGCAAGTTGCTGGGCGTTGATCCCTGGCTTATCAACCCGATGTTCGGACGATGTGCAGATGTGAACCTGGCGGACAGTCTGGGCATGGAAAGCCTGGCTACCAACATCGATGCCCTGCTGACCAAAATTCGTCGCAAGTACAAGGAATACGGCATCAAGGACAGGCCTTTTGTGGTGGTCAAGTCGGACCACGGCTCACGCGGCATGGGCATCGTGGCGGTGCGCGAAGTCGAAGACCTGGAAGAGTTGACAAAAAAAATGACAGGCCGAACGAATGGCATGAATGCAAGTCCGCACGCTTGCGATCTTCTCCTACAGGAAGGCGTTTTGACCAATCAACGAATCAACGATGCCGAGGCTGAACCTGTGGTTTACATGATTGATCGTTACGTTGTGGGGGGGGTTTATCATGTTCACGCCGAGCGTAGCCCGGGTGAAGCGCTCAATACGTCGCCGGCGCCGAGCTTTATGCCGTTGGCGTTTGAGCAAAGCGCACATTTGACACAAGCTGGTGGCAAGTCCGGCGCCAGTGCCCCGAATCGCTTTTATATGTATGGTGTCGTGGGGCGTCTGGCGATGCTGGCCGCCAGTTACGAGCTGGAAGCGACCGACCCGAACGCCGAGGTCTATGAATAGCCGCCGGGCGGGCACAAAATGGTGGCCCCAAATACAATGCCGTCCCGCAAAAAATAAAGACGGGACGAATTAGTGGCAGCATCCAAATCATCTCTCGCGGCGCTTACTCTGGGCGCCGTCGGCGTGGTCTACGGTGACATCGGAACCAGCGTCCTGTATGCATTCAAGGAAGTGTTTGTCAGTGGTCACGTCCCCATCACGACTGACAATATTCTGGGTGTGCTGTCACTTTTCTTCTGGACCCTGACCATCATCGTCACGCTGAAATACGTGGTGTTGATCATGCGGGCCGACAACGTTGGTGAAGGCGGGCTGATGGCATTGCTGGCTCTTGCATCGCAATCGGTCAAGGATAGACCACGCGTTCGTCGCCTGCTGCTGACGGTAGGTGTGTTTGGCGTGGCGCTTTTTTTTGGTGATGGCGTGATCACGCCGGCCATCACTGTATTGGGTGCGGTCGAAGGTCTGGAAATCGTGACGCCCGCCGCCAAACCCTATGTGGTGACGATTTCACTGGTGGTGCTGGTCATGCTGTTTGCCATGCAGCGGCGCGGCACGGCCGATATTGGCAAGGTGTTTGGCCCGATCATGGTGTTTTGGTTTGTCGCAATCGCTGGTGCCGGTGTCGTGCAGATTGTGCAAAACCCGGTCGTCCTGAAGGCGCTGTGGCCCGGCTATGGCCTGCATTTCATTGTCGAACATTACGCCATCGGGTTTATCACCCTGGGCGCTGTTTTCCTTTGTGTGACCGGTGCTGAAGCCTTGTATGCCGACATGGGTCACTTTGGCAAAAATCCGATTCGTATCGCATGGTTCGGTCTGGTCATGCCGGCGCTGGTGTTGAACTACCTGGGGCAGGGTGCCTTGGTGCTGAGAATCCCGGCTGCTGCCGAAAATCCCCTTTACTTGATGATGCCGGGCTGGGCCCTGATCCCCATGGTCGCCCTCGCCACAGCGGCCGCCGTGATCGCGTCGCAGGCCTTGATAACCGGCGGATTTTCCGCCGCCAAGCAAACTATTCAGCTCGGATTCCTGCCGCGTCTGACGATTTTGCATACTTCCATCAGGGACACCGGTCAAATCTACATTCCAACCGTCAACTGGATCCTGCTGGCAGGTGTGATCGCCGCCGTCACCCTGTTTGGATCATCGTCTGCACTGGCTGCGGCCTATGGTATTTCGGTCAGCCTGGTGATGGTCATCACCACTTTACTTACCTTCTACGTAGTTCGCTATGGTTGGGGCTTCCCGTTGCCAGTCTGCATTGCGGCAACCGGATTTTTTGTCATGGTGGATATTTCATTCTTTGCATCCAACTCGCTGAAAATCATGCAGGGCGGTTGGTTCCCGTTGGCGATGGCTGTTGCACTCTACACGGTCATGACAACCTGGAAAGACGGTCGGCGATTGCTCAACGACAAGCTCAGGGCCGACTCGATTGATCTCACCAGCTTTCTGGAAGCTGTGTTTGTGAGTCCGCCGGTGCGCGTCGAAGGTAGCGCCGTGTTTCTTACGGCCGAATCCGGCACCGTTCCCAACGCGCTGCTGCATAACCTCAAGCACAACAAAGTGCTGCACCGGAACAACTTGTTTGTGACAGTGCACAATCACGAAGTACCCTGGATCGGCCTGGACCGGCGCGTCGAGATTGAATCCCTGGGGCATGACTGCTGGCAGGTTGTGATCAACTATGGTTTCAAAAATGATCCTGATATTCCGAAAGCGCTGCAGCACATCCGGACGCACGGCTGCGAGCTCGAAACCATGACCACCAGCTATTTTCTTTCGCGCGACATCGTTATTCCGACCATTGGCGGCGGCATGGCCCAGTGGCGCGAGAAACTGTTTTCGCAGATGCACCATAACGCCAGTGCGGTGGCCGAGTTCTTGCGGCTGCCCAACAATGCGGTGGTCGAGCTGGGTTCGAAGATTGAAATCTGAGTCAATGCGTTTTTTCAAGGATCTGAGTTCTTCCGCCTTCACGGCAGGTTTCGTCGCCGTTCTGGTCGGGTTCACCAGCTCGGTGGCCATCGTGTTCCAGGCCGCTCTGGCCTTCAAGGCCACCCCGGAACTCATGACGTCATGGATGTGGGCGCTGGGGCTGGGCATGGGGCTGTGCACACTGGTGCCCTCCTTGTGGCTGCGCAAGCCCGTCATGGTGGCCTGGAGCACGCCCGGCGCGGCGGTGCTGGCGACGGCCGGTCTGGCCGGCGGTTTCTCCATGGCAGAGGCGGTGGGCGCTTTCATGCTGTGTGCAGCACTCATCACCCTGTGCGGCGTCACCGGGTGGTTTGAGCGTGTCATGAAGCACCTGCCGCTGGCAATCGCCTCAGGCTTGCTGGCCGGCGTGTTGGCCCGCTTTGGCCTTCAAGCCTTTGCCGCCGCGCAGACCAATTTGGCGTTGGTGTTGACCATGCTGGCGAGCTACTTGCTGGGCAGACGATTGGCACCGCGCTATGCGGTGCCATTGACGCTACTGGTTGCCATTATTTTTGTCGCTGTGACGGCAGGCTTTAACGGTGCCGACATCAGATTTGAACTTGCAAAACCGGTGTTTACCGCGCCCAGCTTCACGCTTAGCGCGGCCATCAGCCTGGCGCTACCTTTGTTCGTCGTGACGATGGCATCGCAAAACCTGCCCGGCGTTGCCGCCATTCAGGCGGCCGGCTATGGCAACCATTCTGGCGGGGTGCAGCGCGAGGGCATTCCGATCTCCAAAGTCATCACGCTCACCGGACTGGCTACCCTGATGCTGGCGCCATTCGGGGCTTTTGCACTCAATTTCAGCGCCATCACGGCCGCCATTTGCATGGGTCGCGAGGCCCATCCAGACCCTGATCGGCGTTACACCGCCGCCGTTTCCTGCGGCGCCATTTACGTGCTGATCGGACTCTTCGGTACGGCGATCACCGGCGCTCTCACAGCCTTTCCGAAAGAGCTCATTGCGGCCATTGCCGGCCTTGCTTTGCTGGGCACCATTGGCGGCGCGCTCGCCACGGCACTACGCGACGACTTGCACCGCGAGGCCGCCACCATCACTTTTCTCGTCACACTCAGCGGTGTCGTGATTGCCGGTGTCGGGTCTGCTTTCTGGGGTGTGCTGGCGGGCGCCCTTGCGCTATTTGTGCAACAGTACGGCAAGTCACGCTTTTCATCACCGCCCCACAATTGAAACCGTTTCTTTCATGAACATTCTTTTTGTTGCCGATCCACTGGATTCATTCAAGATCTACAAAGACACCACGTTCGCCATGATGCGCAGCGCACAAGCTCGCGGTCACACGCTCGGCGTGTGCGAACCCCAGCAGATTTCCTGGATTTGCGGGGGACTGGTGCAGGCACAAGTCAGCGCCATCACACTCACCGGTGATCCGCAAGTTTGGTACAAAATCAACAACACGTCGCTGCGACCGCTCAAGAGCTTCGACGCCATCGTCATGCGCAAAGACCCGCCGTTCGACTCCGAGTTTTTCTATGCGACCCACTTGCTGGAACAAGCCGAGCGCGAAGGCGCCAGGGTGTTCAATAAACCCCGAGCGTTGCGCGATCATCCTGAAAAACTGGCCATTCTGGAATTCCCTCAGTTCATCGGCCCGACGCTGGTAACGCGTGCGGCGGCAGACATCCGGCAGTTCCATGCCCAGCACAAAGACATCATCCTCAAGCCGCTCGACGGCATGGGCGGTATGGGAATTTTCCGCGTCAAGGAAGATGGCCTGAATCTGGGTGGCATCATCGAAACGCTCAACAAGGACGGCGCACAAACGGTGATGGTGCAAAAATTTTTGCCCGCCATTGAGCAGGGCGACAAGCGGGTGCTGGTGATTGGTGGCAAGCCTGTGCCTTTCAGCCTGGCGCGCATCCCGCAGGGTGGAGAAGTACGCGGCAACCTGGCGGCCGGTGGCAAAGGCGTGGCGCAGCCCTTGAATGCGCGCGACCGCTTTATCGCCGAATCATTGGGTCCGATTCTGAGTAGCCGCGGGTTGTTGCTGATCGGCCTTGATGTGATCGGCGACAGTCTGACCGAGATCAACGTCACCAGCC